>JANORY010001188.1:0-6836 GCA_031415535.1 Burkholderiales bacterium
ATGCGGTACCAACGATGGTGCTTAGTCGCCTGGTTTTGACGGGCAAGCTTGAAAGAGTGGCCCGTGGTGTCTACAGCCTGCCGGGCCGAAGGCTGAGTGAGCACAGCTCCCTGGCCGAAGTTGCACTACGTGACCCGCGTGGCGTCATTTGTCTGCTGTCTGCGCTGCGCGTGCAGGGCATCGGCACGCAAGCACCTTTCGAGGTCTGGCTGGCACTACCGCATCACACACCAGTGCCCAAGCTCGATCAGCCTGCTATCCGCACTGTGCATATGTCAGGCCCCGCGCTCACCGAGGGCATCGAGACTATCCAAGTAGAAGGTATTGCAGTGTCGGTCTATAACGCCGCTAAAACTGTCGCTGACTGTTTTAAGTTTCGCAACAAGATTGGCACCGATGTCGCACTCGAAGCACTGCATGACGGCTGGGTGCAGCGTAAATTCACTATGGATGCGCTATGGCACTACGCCACTATCAATCGCGTCGCCAATGTCATGCGTCCCTACCTTGAAAGCGTCACCGCATGACTCGCAATCTGGCCGCCACTGTCCGAGCCCGTTTGAAACAGCACGCAGACCACACCCAACAAGAGTTCAACCTGACGCTCACCCACTATGGCCTGGAGCGACTGCTGTATCGGCTGTCTATATCTGCCCATGCACCCAATTTTCTGCTCAAAGGCGCGCTGCTATTTTCGCTATGGTATGACCAGCCACACCGGCCAACACGCGACGCCGACTTGCTGGGCTTTGGTTCTGATGACATCACTTCCGTTGTGACCACCTTCCATGAAATATGCCAAATCTCGGTGGAGGACGGCATCTGCTTTGATACGACCTCAATCAAAGGTACTACCATCCGCGAAGAAACGGGCTACGGTGGTGTGCGGATCGATCTGCTGGCCCACCTTGACGGTGCGCGCATCGCGCTGCAGGTGGACATTGGATTCGGCGATGCTGTGACACCAGCACCTGAGTACATAAGTTACCCCGTGCTGCTGGACGACTTGCCCGCCCCACAATTGCGTGCTTACCCAAAGTACACCGTGGTAGCAGAGAAATTCCACGCCATCTGCTTACTGGGTATGTCGAACACACGGATGAAGGACTGCTTTGACCTAGAGATACTGCTCAGTGAAGGCACACTCGATGCAGAGCAATTGCAGTGCGCCATCGCGGCGACTTTTACACGCCTCAAAACACCCCTACCGAAATCTTTGCCCGCTGGGTTGTCCGATGCTTTTGCCATGGACACGATCAAGCAGACGCAATGGATGGCATTCCTGAAAAAGAACCGACTGGACGCAATAGGTCTGGAGGCGATCGTGGCGCGGCTGCACAGCGCATTCCAGAGAATTGGGGTTATCTGAGAAAAGGGAGTGGTGGCCTGGGGCGGAATTGAACCACCGACACACGGATTTTCAATCCGCTGCTCTACCAACTGAGCTACCAGGCCTTCGGGACACGCGGGCCACACAAACTCGGACCGCGAGGGCGCGTAGTGTAGCCGATAGCCGGCGATTGGCAAATTCTAGCGTCCGTCCCAGGCATCCCGCCTGGACATCCTGCTCGGGCCGGCTTGGATCTCTATAATTGCATCGATGAATTCGCCGTTTCCGTTTCCATCATCAACGCAGGGGTCGTCGAGTCAACCCAAGCTGGTCGATGTCGCAGTGGTCGGCCGAGGCCCGATTGGTGCTGCCGCCGCCTTGATGGCCGAACAAGCGGGACTGTCGGTGGCTTGGCTGGGTCGGGAGCCTGCTACCCCGGTTCAGTCGAGTTCCGGCTGGGACGCTCGGGTTTATGCATTATCGATCGCTGCGCGTGCCGTGCTCAGTGAGCTGCGGGTCTGGGACGCGCTCGAGCGTTCTCGAATCGCGCCGGTCTACGACATGCGCATTTACCCCGCCGGTGCCAACCCGGTGGAGCTGCACTTCGGTGCCTACGAGGGTAATACCGAGGCGCTAGCCTGGATTGTTGAAGGCTCAAACCTGAACACCGGTCTGCGTCGGGCGATTGATTTTTCGCGGGTTCAGTTGGTGGCAGCGAACCTGCAGGCCATTGAACTCGCAACGTCGACCGCCGTCGCCGACCACCTGGGTAACCCGGTCTGGCTCAGACTTGACGACGGCTCGCGGCTGCAAACACGTCTGGTGATCGGTGCCGATGGTGCCGACTCACTGACCCGTAGCCTGGCCGGCTTGGCCTTCAGCGCACACGACTATTCGCAAACCGCCGTCGTTGCCAACTTCGCCATCTCACGTCCACATGCTGATTGCGCCTTGCAATGGTTCGGCGATCACGGCGTATTGGCGTTGTTGCCGCTGCCGGGTCAACAGTGCAGCATGGTCTGGTCGGCACCCCATAAGCTGGCGGCCGAGCTTATGGCACTCGATGCGCTGACCCTGTCAGCGCGGGTCCAGCACACCAGTGGCGGTGCCCTGGGCGCACTTCAGACCCTGAGTTCGCCGGCATCGTTTGTTCTGCGCCGAATTGACGTGCCGCAAATGGTCACGAATCGTATCGCACTGGTCGGCGATGCTGCGCATGTGATTCATCCGCTGGCCGGGCAGGGCATGAATCTGGGCTTCGCAGACATTCAGGCGCTTGGCAAGGTGCTGCGCGCGCGCGAATCGTATCGCGATCCCGGCGATCGGCTGCTGTTGCGCCGCTATGAACGCAGCCGCAAGGAAGCGGTTCGCGCCATGACCTTGGCAACCGATGGTCTGCACCGAATATTCGACAGCCAGGAACTCGCGCGCCTCGGGGTCTTGTCCAAGCCAATGACGCTCGGACGCGACATTGGCTGGTCGCTGGTCGCCCGTTCGTCGTGGCTGAAGCGTCAGTTAATGGGTCTGGCGGCGACTTGAGGTAGGATTGCCTGCGCTGTTGTCGTGCCGTGTTGGTCGTTTTGGAGTGCTCCTAATGTTTGAATTTTTCCGCGCGCGTCTGCGCCGACTTCTGCCCCGACTGATCGGTGGCGCGTGCCTGCTGTTCTTGACTGCTGCTGCTCAAGCCAATGATCCCTCGGCCAATATCAAGTCGGCCGTTGAGACCTGGCTCGAAGGCCGCTACAAGGTCGAGGAAATTCGCAAGACGCCGATCGCCGGTATGTACGAAGTCCGAATCGGTACCGACTTTATCTATGTCGATGAAAAAGCCCAGTTCGGCTTCATCGAGGGGAATCTGGTTGATCTGAAAGCCAATCGCAACCTGACCCGCGAGCGTACCGACGAGGTTTTGACGATCAACTTCAAAGACTTGCCGTTGAACCTGGCGATGAAAGCGGTCACCGGTAATGGCAAGCGCGTGGTGGCGGTGTTTGAGGACCCGAACTGTGGTTACTGCAAGACCATGCGGCGCGATCTGATCAAGCTCGAGAACGCCACCGTCTACACCTTCGTATTGCCCATTCTGGCCGCCGATTCCGAAACCAAGGCGAAGAAGGTTTTGTGTTCTGCCGACAAGATGAAGTCCTGGAACGAATTGATGCTAAGCGGCAAGGTGCCGGACAATTCGGGCACCTGCGACACAGTGATTCCGAAGACTAAAGAAGTCAGCCAGAAGCTTGGCGTGAGTGCCACACCGACGGTGTTTTTTGCCAATGGCAAGCGCTTGCGCGGATACGCTCCGCCACCGGAATTCGAGAAGTTACTTGAGGCGAATTCAAAAGGCTGAGTTAACTTGAAACGCTGGGTTACTTCCAAAGGCCGAGTTACTTCCAAACACTGAGTTACTTCCAAAGGCCGAGTTACTTTCGATGCGGCGGCGTTTCCTGATCAACTGGCCACAGCAACCACAGCCTGCCGCGCGATTGCATCAATCCGGCGTTGCGTTCGGCATCTGAACCATTGCCCCAAAACAGATCGGCTCGAACCGGTCCGACAATCGCTACACCCGTGTCTTGACTGATCGTCAATCTTTGCAGCGGCAACTGGGTGGCCGGATGAGTGGTTTGCAGAAACACCAGCGAGCCCGGCGGCAGCACGCGTGGATCTGAGGCGATCGAGCGCATCGGCGTCAGCGGCACCGTCAATGAACCGGCCGGTCCGGCGTCGACCACGCCTTCGGGCTGTTCGCGAAAAAATACATAGCGCGCATTGGTGTGCATGATTTCATCGGCCGATTGCGGGTTGGCTCGTAACCACTGTTTGATGGCCGGCGCATTGATACCACCAACAGGCAGCAAGCCACGATCACGCATGACGCGGCCGATCGGACGATAGGGCAGGCCATTGGTGTCGCTAAACGCCACCCGAATGGTGCTACCGTCGCGCAGTCGTACGCGCCCGGAGCCTTGCACATGCAGGAAAAAAGCTTCAACCGGATCGTCAAGCCACAGTAGTTCCTGACCTTTGAGCACACCCCGGGTCTCGATATCGGCGCGGCTGTAGTACGGCAGCACACGATCCTGCACCAGACGACCGCGCATGCGGCTGCTCGGCGCACCGGCTGCAGGGTCGAGGGCATTCGGAATTTCGATACGCAGTAAATCGTCAGGCCGCTTGTAAACCGCTGCCTGCCCACCGTTCTCACGAATACGGCTGCCGCTCAGAATCGGCTCGTGGTAGCCGGTAATCAGTCCGGTGTCGTTGTTGTCCGCGCCCAGCACTGGCCAGGCTTGAAAGCGGCTGGCGATCCAGGCTTTCAGCGCCGCGCCGCGCTGCGCCTTGAATTCGACGCACAGACGCGGCCAGGGTCCCGGCTGTGCCAGCAGTTCACACTGCCGCTCGAGGGCGACTTCCACCCCGGCAAGGTCATCATCGTTCCAACCCGGTAGTGATTCAATCGCGAGCGGCGACGCAGCCAAGGTGCCACCGAACGGCGCGTCGCCGCTGCCCGCAGACAGGTTGCCGACGAGCGCGCCGGTGTGACCACCCGCGTTACTGGCACAGGCCTGCAGGCTGAGCGCGAGTGCGATCAAAAGAGTGATCACCACGACCGAGTCGCGCAGGGCGTTCACGCAGCTATGATGAAGGCCTCGCAACACTCTGTTTGATGACAGTCGCAACATGGATGGCAGTTGGATTCTTCTGGTTGAAGCGGGCGGCGTGTTGGCGTTGGTGCTTGCCCTGGTCTGGTGGACGATGCGCGGCAAAAAGTAGCTTGGCTTCGCTTCGCAGACCAGCACCGATGTGCAGGTACAGATTCCCGGACTCGGCTAATGGAGCATCACGCTAGTGCAGGGTCCTCGGCATGACCAGCGCAAATTCTTCAACTGGTGCCTCGAATCGGGTGCCGTCCTCGGCGACGCAAAAGTAGCTGCCGCGCATGCTGCCGTTGGGTGTTTTGATTTGACTGCCGCTGGTGTATTCAAACGACTCACCGGGCTTTAACAGCGGTTGATGGCCAATCACGCCGAGTCCTTTGACTTCGACGATTTTGTTGTTGCCATCGGTGATGATCCAATGCCGGCTGATCAATTGCGCTGGCACATTGCCCGAGTTGTTAATGTTGACTGAGTAGGCGTATGAATAGCGGTTCTCGGTCGGGTCGGATTGGTCGGGCAGAAACCTGCTCTCGACCGTTACCTTAAATGCGTACTTCGAATCGGCCACGTTTTTGCAATCGTTAGAATCAGGTTACTGTGAAGACTTCACGGGTGTGAACTTATTGTAAAGCGGTTTAACTTCTTTCAGCGACCAGCGCTTGGCTGCCTACTATGACACCATCAAGAACCGAATCGCAGTTCCGTATTGCACCGAGTATTTTGTCGGCAGATTTTGCGCGTCTGGGCGAGGAAGTGCGTGCCGTGGAAGCCGCTGGCGCTGATCTGATCCATGTTGATGTCATGGATAATCACTACGTCCCTAATCTGACCATTGGCCCGCCGGTCTGTTCGGCGATCCGCCCGCATGTCAAGATTCCGATTGATGTTCATTTGATGGTGTCGCCGGTCGACAGCCTGGCGCTTGACTTCGCCAAGGCCGGCGCAAATTTGATCAGCTTTCATCCGGAGGCGAGCCAGCATATCGACCGCACGCTGGCGTTGATTCGCGAAGTCGGCTGCAAGGCCGGTCTGGTCTTTAATCCGGCGACGCCTTTGCATTATCTCGACCACGTGATGCACAAGGTTGACATGATCTTGTTGATGTCGGTGAATCCAGGGTTTGGCGGCCAGACGTTTATCGCCAGCGCCTTGCCGAAAATTGCCCAGGTTCGTGCCCGCATCGACGCCCATGTTGCGGCTGGCGGCCAATCGATTTGGCTGGAGGTCGACGGCGGCATCAAGGTCGAGAATATTGCGGCCGCTGCCAGCGCGGGCGCCGATACCTTTGTGGCTGGATCGGCCGTGTTCAGTGCGCGCGATGCTGATGGCGGCTACCGGAACGTTTTTTCCCGGCTGCGTGCCGCGCTTTCAGCTCGGTCCTGATCCCGTGGTAACCACGAGCACTTCACGACGATTTCAGGTGGCTGCGGTGATCATCGATCTCGACGGCACCTTGCTCGACACCGCCCCCGATCTGGTGGCTGCCGCCAATGCAATGCTTGCCGATTTCGCCCTGCCACCGTTGCCGGCGGCGCAGATTGTGAGCTATGTCGGCAAGGGCGCTGAAATCCTGGTTCATCGAGCGATGACGGGCCAACTGGAGGGGCGCGCCGCAGCGCGCGAATTCGCTGCCGCTTATGAGCGATTCCTGGCGCGTTACCACGAGCACAATGGCCGCAACTCCGTGCCCTATCCGGGCGTGCGCGAAGGTCTGCTTGGCCTGCGTTCCAAGGCGCTGCGCCTTGCCTGCGTGACCAACAAGACGCAAGCTTTCACCCTGCCATTGTTGCAATCGAGTGGCCTGACCGAATACTTCGAGCTCGTCGTCAGTGGCGACAGCCTGGCGC
>JANORY010001189.1:0-1886 GCA_031415535.1 Burkholderiales bacterium
CAATATTTGCCAATTTATATCTTTAGTAATACCAATGACTTGCATGTGCGGTACTTAAATGAGCATTACCGCGAACTTTTTGCGCCGTTTCGCAAAGTCTTTGTGTCGTCCGAATTGGGGTTGCGAAAGCCGGAATCGGCAGCATTTTTACGCGTGGCAGAGTTGATGAGCTGCCCGCCGGAGCATATTCTGTTCTTTGATGACTTGGCTGTAAACGTCGCCGGTGCGCGGCAGGCTGGCATGCGGGCGGTGCAGGTTACCAGACACGCCGATGTACTCCGAGGCTTAAGTGAATTTGGATTGAAGTTTATTGATTAATAGATTATAGCTATCAATGTGTTTAGCTAATTGAATTGTACTGCCGGTACCATCAGTTAACTTTCGGGTTCGTCACGCCGGTAATTGGGCGAACCTGAGTAGCGACGATATCTTCAAGGGCAAAAACGTCGTCGTGTTCTCGCTGCCTGGTGCGTTTACGCCGACCTGCTAGAAGCTCGATCCCGGAGTCGACAGAAATTCGATTTCCTCAGCGCTTGAAACGCGACCGAGGATGGCATTTCGGTGCGGGAAGCGTCCAAATCGTTCGATGATTGTTTTATGCCGCAGCTCGAAGTCGAGATTGTCTTTGCTGCCAATGTTTTCAAAAAGAGTCTCCGCAATATCGTGGATCCGCAATGATTCGCTATGCATAAACGGCATACAGAGAAACACCCGTTCGCTCTGGCTGAGGGATCGATCGGCTTTGCTGCCGATCGCTTCCTGGGCCAGTGCCAAGGCCAGTGGGTCGCATGCAAAGGCGGCTGGCGTGTCCCGGAACATGTTTCTCGAAAACTGATCGAGCACAATAATTTCGGCCAGGCGGCCTGTCGCACTGCTGCGCCATTCGAACAGTTCGCAGCAGGCGGCACGACGGTGCAATTCTGAAAATCGTTCGACGAGTTGGCGGTCGAACTGCTCGTCCTTGCGCCACCATTGTTTGGGGTCGATTTCTTCGAACCAGAATTTGATCAGCTCGGTGGGATTCATTGTGTTAGCTCTGGTGAATAACTATAAGTGCAACTTGAATCCCTCGTGTGACGCAACGAAGCCCAAGCTCTGATAAAAACGCATCGCCTCAGGCCGCGCTTTGTCCGAAGTAAGCTGAATCAAATGACAGTTTTTTTGCCTGGCACGCTCAATTGCCCAGGTAAACAATTGTTTGCCAATACCGCTCGAACGCAAGGTCGGCGTCACCCGAACGCCCTCAATCAAGGCTCGCCAACCGCCTTGGTAGGTCAAGTAGGGGATGAAGGTGATTTGTAAAACCGCAACGATTACGCCGACGCGCTCGGCAATCACCAATTCATTGTTCGGGTCGCGATCAATCGCTTCGAAGGCATCGAAATAACTGGCCGGCAGCGGCGACGTGAATCGCTCACGCCGGGCCCCAAGCGGATCGTCAGCCAGCAATTGAACAATTTCGCTCAGGTCGTCGCGAACCGCGCGGCGAAAACTCAATGCGTCATCGGGCATGTCAATCCTGTGGGGCTTCGGCAAAGCTGTCGCTGCTGTTTTGGGATGATGTCAGAATAGCGAATCTAACATTTTCGGCCGATTGGTAACGCTGCCTTCGAGTCAGTACTGAAGTATTTGCGGGTCTATTTAGGTTTTCGGGAAATCTCTTAACGCCCCAGTAGTTTGCAAAAAATTGTCTTTCACCGCCTGGTACTACCCGTTCTTTCTATTAGTTGTCGTGGCCCTGTTTTGGCAGTTGCCGCGCACCGGTCGTTGGGCATTGTTGCTGCTTGCCTCCTATGTGTTTTACGGCTACTGGGATGTCCGCTTTCTGGCGCTGATTGGTGCCAGCACGGTCATGGATTTCCTGTGCGGGCTGGCGATTGCCGAGC
>JANORY010001190.1:0-11984 GCA_031415535.1 Burkholderiales bacterium
GCGGTCAGGTTCCACAGTAGCCAGCTATCGACCGTTCCAAACGCCAATTCGCCAGCCAGGGCGCGGCGGCGTGCGTCGGGTATGTTGTCGAGCAGCCAACGAATTTTGGTCGCTGAAAAATACGGATCGATCACCAGGCCGGTGCGCTGGCGAACCTCGGACTCGAGTCCACTCGCGCGCAACTGGACGCACAGGGGTTCAGTGCGGCGGTCTTGCCAGACAATAGCGTTGCCGATCGGGCGCCCGGTCTTGCGCTCCCAGAGCAGGGTGGTTTCGCGCTGGTTGGCAATGCCGATTGCCGAGATTTGACTGGGCTTGAGTCCGGCACGCGCGAGCACGGTTTGAGCAGTGGCCAATTGTGAGTTCCACAGCTCGAAAGGATCGTGTTCAACCCAGCCCGGACTCGGAAAAATCTGCCGAAATTCCCTTTGCTCGGACGCGACGATGCTTCCGTCGGATGCGAAGATGATGCTCCGCGAACTTGAGGTACCCTGATCAAGCGCAAGTAAGTATTTCACGGCAATTCCCCTTCGAGCGCCAGAATTCACGGCTTTGCCAACGCGCTCCAGTATCGTTGCGTTATTGCCCGATACCCGCGCGCGCCGATTGTTTCATCTCGCCACTTAAAACACCCGACATGTCGTTTCTACCTCATTCCAGCCAGAACAGTGCGGCCAGCACGGCGCAGGGTGGCGATGTCTATGACTTGCTGGTGGTCGGTGGCGGAATTAACGGTGCCGGTATCGCCCGCGATGCGGCCGGGCGAGGCCTGAAAGTGTTGCTGTGCGAGCGCGATGATCTGGCCTCGCACACCTCCTCGTCGTCAACCAAGCTGATCCATGGCGGCTTGCGTTACCTCGAACATTATGAATTCGGTTTGGTGCGAAAGTCGCTTCAGGAGCGCGAAGTGTTGCTGCGAAGCGCCCCGCACATTATGTGGCCGCTGCGTTTTGTGATGCCGCATGATCCCGCCATGCGACCGGCCTGGATGATCCGTATTGGCCTTTTGATGTACGACTACCTGGCCCGGCGAGCAGTTCTGCCGGGTTCACGCACGGTGCGTTTGGCCGGACATCCCGCCGGTGAGCCGATAAAAGCCGATTTTTCGCGGGCCTTCATTTACTCGGATGGCTGGGTCGACGATGCGCGTCTGGTTGTGCTGTGCGCCATCGATGCCGCACAGCGCGGTGCGACCGTTCTGACGCGTACCGCCTGTATCGCCGCGCAACGCCAAAGTGATCACTGGCTGGCGACCCTAAAAGGAGCCACAGGCGAACAAAAGATTCGTGCTCGGCTGTTAGTCAACGCGGCGGGACCCTGGGCACACAGTTTTCTAGAGCAGCAGGCCAAACAGCAAAGCCGGCGCAGCTTGCGGCTGATCAAGGGCAGTCACATTATTGTGCCGCAGTTGTTTGAACATTCGCACGCCTATATTTTCCAGAACCCGGACAAGCGGATCGTCTTTGCGATTCCGTATGAGCAAAAATTCACGCTGATCGGAACCACCGACATTGAGCATCACGGCGATCCGGGTGCTGCCAGAGTTTCGGATGATGAGACCGCCTACCTGTGCACCCTGATCAATCGGTACTTCAAGAAATCGATCAGTCCCACTGATGTCGTTGCGAGTTACTGTGGGGTTCGACCCTTGCTCGAAGATGAATCGAATGATCCGGCGGCGATTACCCGAGATTACTCGCTCGAATTAAACCGCGATGCGGCGCCTCTGCTGACCATTTGGGGCGGCAAGATCACAACCTTTCGCAAGCTCGCCGAAGAGGCGGTTGATCTGATTTGGCCAGTGTTGGGCAAGGCGGGTGCAGCCGCTAAGAGTGCCTGGACCAAGTCGGCCTTTTTGCCGGGCGGTGACTTGTCGAAGGCGATTGGCCGCAGGGTTCGCCCTGATCTCGATTTCGAAGCCTTTCTGGGCCTGATGCGGCAAAAGTATGCTTGGCTACCGGCCGAATTGATTCACCGTTATGCGCGTGCCTACGGGACACGAATGAACCTGATGCTGGCCGGCGCTCATCAGAGCGCCGATCTTGGTGAACAAGTTGCCACGGGTGTCTTCGAGGCCGAGCTGAGCTTTTTGCGCCGCGCCGAATGGGCGCACAGTGCTGACGATGTGCTTTATCGACGCTCAAAGCTCGGGCTGCATCTGAGCGCCACGGAGCGCCAGAATGTCGCCCGCTGGATGATGAGCGAGGCTGGTGTTACCGCCGAGTGAGCGGAAATAACATGATTATCTTCGAGACAAATCGTTCCATAATTAGCTAGATTTAGCCTGCCGCGCTATCTTGTCCAGGCGCTGTGTGCTAAAACCGATCTTTTTCGCGGAGGCTCTATGGGACATTCGGATCAACACGTAGGAGTGCAGGCGCGTCAGCAGTTTTGGATGCCGTTTTCGCCCAACAAGGAGTTCAAACAAGAACCGCGAATGTTCGTCAAGGCGCAGGGCATGTACCTCTGGACCCCGGGTGGTGAAAAGCTGCTGGATGCTTCGTCGGGCTTGTTCTGTGTTGCCGCCGGCCATTGCCGCACCGAAATTGCTGAGGCAGTCTACAAACAACTGCTCGAACTCGACTACACGATGCCGTTCACTCGGGCGCAACCGAAAGCCTTCGAGTTGGCCAATCGGATCGCCGAATATACGCCGGCCGGCTTGAACCGAATTTTCTTCGTGGCGTCCGGTTCCGAATCGATCGACACCGCGATGAAAATGGCGCTGATGTATCACCGCGTCAAGGGTCAGCCGCAGCGGCAAATCTTTATCTCCCGCGAGCGTGCCTACCATGGTGTGAATATGGGCGGGGTGGCGCTAGCCGGTATGGCTAATAATCGTCGTGCATTCGGCGTTGGATTGGCCGGTGTTTACCACATGCGTCACACCGCCTTGCCGGAGAATCGTTTCACGGTCGGGCAACCGACCCAGGGCGCGGATCTGGCTGACGATCTGGCGCGCTTCTGTACTCTTTATGGCGGCGAGAATATCGCGGCCGTTTTTGTCGAGCCGACTGCCGGCTCGTTCGGATGTTTGCCACCACCGGTGGGTTACCTGAATCGCCTGCGTGACATTTGTGATGCGCACGGCATCTTGTTGGTGTTTGATGAAGTCATTACCGGTTGGGGCCGGATGGGTGCCAACTTTGGCGCGCAGGCCTTTGGCGTGACCCCGGATTTGCTGACGATGGCCAAGGCCATGACCAACGGTGCCCAGCCGATGGGTGCGGTCGCGGCGCGTCAGGAGGTTTATGAAACCATCACCAATGCCGGCCCGGAACGCGGCATTGAGTTCTTCCACGGTTACACCTACTCGGCGCATCCGGCCGCCTGCGCTGCCGGTCTGGCGATGATGGATATTTTCCGCAAGGATGGCCTGATGGACCGGGCGCGCGAGTTAAGTCCGTACTTCCTCGACGCCATCTTCTCGTTGAAGGATTTATCGAACGTCGTCGACATTCGCGGTATCGGCCTGATGGCAGCGGTGGAACTGGCCGTCGACAAGACCCCCGGCGCGCGCGGCCATGAGGCTCAAAAGCGCTTGTTCGATGCCGGTCTGAACTTGAAGAGTACCGGCGACTCACTGATTATTGCGCCGCCCTTCATCAGCGAACGCAGCCATGTTGACTTCATTGTCGGCAAACTGCGCGAAGTGCTCGGCAAGTTGTAGTGCTAAGCGTTCAAAAAAAGCGCCATGTAATGAGGCTGAAGTTGAACTCGGTCCTTGCAGGGCGCGCGGTGGTTCGCTGATGCGCCTCCTGGCGCGAAAACTGGTGCCGTTGAAGGGCCGCTGAATCGATGTCTGCCAAGACCCCGCTGACCTTCCATCCGCCGGCCGTTCGATTCGACGATGCCAGCCAACAAAAGATCGAGTACACCACTTGCTACATGTGCGCCTGCCGTTGTGGCATCAAGGTGACGATGCAAGAAGGCAAGGTACGCTTCATTCAGGGCAATCGTGATCATCCGGTGAACCAGGGCGTGTTGTGCGCCAAGGGCAGCGCCGGCATCATGAAGCAATATTCGCCGGCCAAATTGAAAGCGCCGATGTTGCGCAAGGCCGCATCCGAACGGGGCAGTGGCGAGTTCGAAACCATCTCCTGGGATCGGGCGCTGAGTCTTTTGACCGAACGGCTGGCGCGGATTCGCGCCACCGATCCGAAGCGCCTCGCCTTCTTTACCGGCCGCGACCAGATGCAGGCGCTGACCGGCTTGTGGGCGCAACAATTCGGCACACCGAACTGGGCTGCCCATGGTGGTTTTTGCTCGGTCAATATGGCCGCTGCCGGTTTGTATTCAATCGGCTTTTCATTCTGGGAGTTCGGATCGCCAGACTGGGAGCGCGCCAAGTACTTTCTGCTGTGGGGTGTTGCCGAAGATCATTCGAGTAACCCGATCAAGATCGGACTCGACAAACTTAAGCGCAATGGTGCCAAGTTTGTATCGGTCAATCCGGTGCGCACCGGCTATTCAGCGATTGCCGACGAGTGGATCGCAATTCGCCCGGGCACCGATGGCTTGATGGCGCTGGCCATCGTGCATGTGCTTTTGCAGCGCGAGTTGTTTGACAGCGAGTTTTTGATTCGCCAAACCAACGCGCCTTGCCTGGTGATCCAGGAGCCCGGTGCTGCCGACGATGGCCTGTTGGTCCGCAACGAAGCCGGCCAGGCGCTGGTGATTGATCAGCGAACCGGCCAGCCGGCCGTGCCGGGTGCCGGCGTGCAGCCAGCGCTGTTCGGCGAATTTGAAGTGGACGGCATCCCCTGCAAAACCGTCATGTCGATGCTGGTCGAGCGTTACTGCGATTCGCAGTATTCGCCGCAGGCGGTGGCGGTTCAATGCGGCGTCGCCGCCGAGGTGATCGAACGGATTGCGCTTGAAATGGCGACGGTGGCCTTCGAGCAAGTTATTGAACTACCGATTGCCTGGACCGATGTCTGGGGCAATCAGCATGCGAGTGTGCGTGGCCGACCGGTTGCGATGTACGCGATGCGCGGCATCTCGGCGCACTCGAATGGCTTTCAGACCTGTCGCGCCTTGCACTTGATTCAAATGTTGTTAGGTGCGCTCGATGGCCCTGGGAACTTTCGTTCGCGCGCGCCGTTCCCGCGACCGATTCCGCCGCCGCAATTGCCCGAGAACAATGCCGATCTGATCGACCAGCCCAACACTGCCTTGATGCGTCCTCCGCTCGGATTTCCGACGCGCCCCGAAGATCTGGCGATTGACGAGCAAGGCAAACCCTTGCGCCTCGATAAGGCCTACTCGTGGGAAAGCCCGATTGCGGCGCACGGCATCATGCATATGGTGATTCGCAATGCGGTCGAAGGTGACCCGTACACGATTGATACGCTGATGATGTTCATGGCCAACATGGCCTGGAACTCAGCGATGAATACCGAACAGACGCAGGCGATGTTGCGCGCCAAAAACGCCGACGGCGGCTATAAGATTCCCTACCTGGTGGTGAGCGATGCCTTCGATTCGGAAATGGTGCGCTTCGCGGACCTGGTGTTGCCAGATACCACCTACCTGGAGCGCTTTGATACCATTTCTCTGTTGGACCGACCGATCTCCGAACCCGATACCGCTGGTGATGCGATCAGACATCCGATCGTGGCGCTCGATCGTGACGTCAAACCGTGGCAAGAAGTGTTGGTCGAATTGGCGTCGCGCCTGAAATTCCCAGCCTTCACTCTGCCTGACGGCAACCGCAAGTTCACGGGTTATGAGGACTTCATCGTGCGCTTCGAGCGGGCGCCGGGCATCGGCTTTCTGGCCGGTTGGCGCGGCGTTGATGGCAGCAAGTCGCTGGTCGGCGAGCCGAATCCAAATCAATGGCAGGCGTACATCGATAACAAGAGTTTTTTCGCGCACCACTGGCCGGACAACCAGAAGTACAACCGGGTGATCAATCGCGATTACCTCGAGGTCGCAGCGCGTGCCGGGTTCGTTCCAAAGGCCGATCCGATCATCATGCAAATTTACAGTGAGCCGCTGCAGAAGTTTCGCCTGGCGGGCCTCGGCCACTATGCCGGACCGCAGCCGGTACGAGAAATTGATCGGCAACGCTTGCGCGATTACTTCGATCCCTTGCCAATCTGGTACGCACCGCTTGAAACGGCGCGCATCAATGCCAGCGAGTATCGTTTTCATGCGATTACGCAACGGCCGATGATGATGTACCACTCCTGGGACTCACAGAACGCCTGGCTGCGGCAGATCATCGGTCAGAATTATTTGTATATGAATGCCGACACCGCACTGGAGTTGCGCTTGCAGGACTTCGACTGGGTTTGGGTCGAATCGCATAATGGTCGTATCCGTTGTCAGCTCAAAACCATGTACGGTTGTGAGCGCAATACGGTATGGACCTGGAATGCCATCGGCAAGATGGCCGGTGCCTGGGGACTGGACAAGAATGCGTCCGAAGCCAGCCACGGGTTTTTGCTGAATCATCTGATCAGCGAAAGTTTGCCGAAAACGGCGGGCGAGGGTGCTTCACTGACCAACTCGGACCCGATCACCGGTCAAGCCGCGTGGTACGACCTGAAGGTGAAGATCACCAAGGCGGCGATTGGCGAGACCGGTGTCTGGCCGAAGCTTGAGTTTGGTTCATGATCAGAAGTGCGCTATGAAGCTCGGCCTGGTGGTTGATCTCGATACCTGCGTGGGTTGCCATGCCTGTGCCGTGGCCTGTAAGGAGTGGAACGGTAAATCGCTGATGGCGGGCGGTTCGCCCGACTACGACCCTTATGGTGCCGCGCCGTCTGGCGTCTGGTTTAATCGGATCCGCCATTATGAAGTACTGAGTGATGAGCTGTTGTCGCCGCCGCTCAGCCCAGTCAAGGGCTGCTCGTCGCATTTGCCGATGACCTCCAAGACGGTCAACGTGCCGATGTCCTGCATGCACTGCGAAGATGCCGACTGTGTGACGGTGTGTCCGACCGGAGCCTCGTACAAGCGCGCCGAAGACGGCATTGTCATGATCGACCCGGACAAGTGTATGGGCTGCAACTACTGCGCCTGGGCCTGCCCGTACGGCGCGCGTGAACTCGACACCGATGAAGGCGTGATGCGCAAATGTACTTTATGCGTTGACCGCATTTATGACCAGGCGCTGCCCGAGGAAGAACGTCAACCGGCGTGTGTGCTGGCCTGCCCGGCGCATGCCCGACACTTCGGTGATTTCGATGATCCGGCCTCGACGGTTTCGATCATGTCCTTGGCGCGCGGCGGGCAGGGGCTGATGGATTCGCTAGGGTACAAGCCGGTGAATCGATATCTGCCGCCGCGTGATGCTGTGCAGCTTGATGTTGCCAAAGTCAGCGCCGTGCCGCTGCGCGCACGACTGGCGCAATGGGTCAATCGCATCGTGTCGATTTGAACCGAAATGAAACCCGCGTTATCGGTCATTTTTTTTACCGTCGCCTCTGGTGCCGGCCTCGGCCTGTTATTTCTGCTGGCCCTTGCCCGCTTGTTCCATTCATCGCCGCCTTCGATCAATTGGTGGTGGGCGCTCGGGCTGGCCGCAGTGCTGATTACGCTGGGCTTGTTGTCATCGACCCTGCATCTGGCCAATCGCAAGAACGCTTGGCGCGCCTTCAGCCGCTTCAGAACCTCCTGGTTATCGCGCGAGGGCGTATTTGCAGTGGCGCTCTATCCGTTGACGATGTTCTATGCGTGGGCGGTTCATCAGCAATTCAGAGTCCTTGAAATGGCGCTCGGAATTGCCGTCATGATTCTGTGTCTGCTGATTCTGTATTGCACAGCGATGATTTATGCCTGTCTAAAAACCGTACCGCGCTGGCAGACTTGGCACACTCGGCTCGGCTATCCGCTGCTGGGACTGATGAGCGGTGCGCTGTTATTGACGGCAAGCATGCCGCCCGCTGCGGCACCGGTCGCTGCCCGAATGGCGGTGGCACTGGTATTGCTCGGTGCCGCATTGAAGCTGGCCTATTTCATTCGTTTTGCGGACGCGTCGCCAGATTCACCAACGGTCAACGACGCACTGAACCTGGGCCGAGATAAGGTCACAGGCAAAGCCAATGCAAAGGTGCGCTTGCTGGATGTCGGTCATTCGCACGGCACTTTTCTGACGAATGAATTCGGTTTTGAAGTGGCGCGCCAACAGGCCAGCCTGCTCAAGATCGCGTTATTTTTCTTCGGCTTTGGTTTGCCGTTTATCTTGTTGGCGCTATCGCCGCGCTTGGCGCTGTTCGCCAGCGTCAGTTCGTTGTGCGGATTACTGGTTGAACGCTGGCTGTTCTTCGCCGAAGCCAAACATGTGGTTCGCTTGTATCACGGGCTGTCGATGGGCGAAAAGCAGTAGTTTGGCCTTAAGTAAGTGCCATTCGCCCTAGGGCGAGCCTCGACTGAGCCTGATCACCTTGGTAGTACTTGGGATACACCGCACTTCGACCAATTGATGGTGGCATTGGTACAATTATCTTGGTCTTGCCAACATCAAAGGCTTTTTGGAGATCAACGTCATGAATGCCGTCGTCGAACAGAATCTTCTCGCCAAATTGCGCGAACTGTCTGCCCTTCAGATTTCTGAGGTGACCGACTTTGTAGAGTTTCTCGCATCTAAGCGTGACGCTCAGTTAACGCGCAAAGCGACCAAAGCGAGCGAGCCAAGTTTTGCCGTTGTGTGGGATAACGATGAAGACGCGATTTACGACAAGAGCTAGTCAATGGCCTCTAATGCTACATTCGTCTGCGGAGACGTAGTTCTCGTCCGATTTCCATTCACCGATCAATCGGCAAGCAAGCAGCGACCCGCCGTAGTGATTGCTAGCGACAGCTATAACCAGCAACGCGCCGATCTGGTGATCATGGCAATCACAAGCCAAATTCGAGCATCACTTGATTTTGCTGAGTCACTTGTTCAAGACTGGCAGGCCGCCGGGTTGCTCAAACCGTCGGTCGTGAAGCCTGTCTTTGCCACCATCGAGCGAACTCTGGTTATCAAGTTGCTAGGACGACTTTCAAGGGCAGATCAAACAAACCTGCGGCACAGCATCGCAGCTTGTGTCGGTTAAATGCGCACGTTAATTTCCACATCGACGTTGCTGCTGAGCGCTTCTCGCATTACGACTCATGGTGGCTGCTCTTTGGAAAGATGGTTTGGGTATGTGGTAACAACCATCCTATCAATCCCTGGATCAGCCACCTCCTTTTATCTTCAAGAACTTACCCACCGTTTTGATGCTCGCTTGGCCTTAGGTAAGTGCCATTCCCGTTAAAGCGGTTCCATGGCTTATGACAATCCATGGAAACGGCTCTGCGTCTCGGGGTCTAAAACTGCTGACGACAATATTCTCAGTTGCACCGGCACCGGCTATCGGAATCTGATGGACCTCCTCGCGTAACTCGACCTCAAGTTGGCCTGCCTTTTTCGTCACGGGTGAAACACGTGCGTGCGACGGCAAGTTAACGAGTGCTACTGCGAACAAGGCGCATAGGGCAGCGCGCGAAAAATTAGCAGCGGACATAGCTCGCCTCTTGATTATTCCTTGGCCCTTCCCAGAATGCCTCTTAACGACTCCTGAATGTCCGCCGGCAGAACAATTGTTTTGGCATTAGCCGACTCGGTGAGTTTGCCCATCGCATCCAGGTAACGCTCGCCCAATAAATAACGCATCGGTGCGTCCTGGTTACCGATCGCCAAAGCTACCCGCCGGATCGACTCGGCACTGGCTTCGGCCAGGGTTACCTGCGCTTCGGCGTCTCGCCTGGCCGCTTCCAGGCGTGCCTCGGCCTGAAGAATGGCGGATTGTTTGCTGCCTTCGGCCTTGGTCACCATGGCTTTGCGCTCGCGTTCTGCCGAGGCTTGCGCCTCCATGGCGCGGACCATCGACTCGGACGGTTTGATGTCCTGAATCTCGACCGACTTGACGGTCAAACCCCAGTCAATCGCCTCGTCGGCGATCGCTTCGCGCAGGCGCGCCTTGATCTTGTCGCGACTGGTCAGCGCCTGATCGAGCTCCATATCACCGGCAATCGAGCGCAAGGTGGTCATGATCATGTTACGGATGGCCTCTGAAAAATCGGTCACGCCATACACGGCCTTGATCGGATCAGTGATCTTGATGAAGGCGATCGCGTTGATCAAGATGACCGCGTTATCCTTGGTAATCACCTCCTGTTCCTGAACATCGAGAATGATGTCCTTGGTCACCAGCTTGTAGGCGACCTTGTCGAGGTACGGAATGATGATGTTCAAGCCCGGATGCAAGGTGCTGCTGTATTTGCCGAGCCGCTCGACAATCCACTCCATGCCTTGCGGCACAATTCTGACCCCCTTGACGAGCGTAATGACTGCGAAAACGATCAGTGCGACGACTAACGTGAACCCGGTACCCATAAGCATCTCCATTATTTTTCTCCCTCTTCAGTTTAAGCGACTTCAGCTCTTGGCAACTTTCAGAAAGCTGCCTTCGACGCTCAGCACCTTGACTCTGATGCCGACCGTGAGTGTCTCGTCGGCAATGCAGGGCCAGACGTCTGAACCGAGCATCGGCTTTTGAAACCGTACCTCGCCTTTTTGAAACGGTGCAACCTCACGGGTCAACAGTCCGACCTCGCCAATCGCATTGGCGTCCGAAGTACCGACCTGAGTCTTGCGAAAGCTGGGTTTGAAGAACTTGAACCAGACTGCAACCAACAGCAGCGACACGACCAGCCAGGTAAACAGTTGGGCGGTCAAAGTGATCTGTGGGATCGCGGCGAGGATTACGGCCAGCACCAGGGCACCCAAGCCGAACCAGACCAGAACAAACGCCGGTATGGCGAGTTCGCACAAAATCAGCGCCAGGCCAGCGATTGCCCAGTGCCACCAAAGGAAGTTCATCCGTGACCTCTCAAAATTTTGTTCAGACCGACTATCATTGATACATTCTGCGCCTGGATGTTCCGCATGACAAACATTCGACTTGCCACACCCTCTGACGCGATCAGGATTTCGCTGCTGTCGCGCGACACCATTGAAGCGGGTTTGCCCTGGCGTTGGGGGGAAGGCCGAGTCTTGCGTTGCATCGACGACGCCGAACACAATGTGATCATCGCGCCATGGCCAGCCTCGATTCCCAACCCTGAGTTAAACCACTTTTCGACACCCATAGCGGGCTTTGGCATCATGCAGTATCTGGAGGATCGGGCGCATTTGTCGCTGCTCGCAGTTGATCCAGCGCTGCAGCGTAGTGGTGTAGGACGTGCACTGTTGGCTTGGTTGTTGCGTTGTGCCGAGGTTGCCGGCGCGGCGAGCGTCAAGCTGGAGTTGAAATCGAATAATGCCGGCGCGCTGGCGTTTTATGAAGCAGCCGGTTTCCGTGAGATTGCCAGCCGCGCTGGTGCCTACTACGGACTGGCGGATCAGCGAATCATGGCGCTGCGTCTGCGCGACTTGGTGTGCTGACGTGCGACTTGGTGTGCTGACGCCGCGGATTACGTGCTTCAATGCTGGCAGTCTGAAAACATAAAATTTCGAGGAGAATTTCATGATCGATCGGTACTTGTGTGTTCATGCGTCCAGATTGGCATTGCCGGTGGTTGCGGCATTACGGCATTTTCGCTCGCGTTGACTGCCGGTTGCGCGCAAACGCCTTCTGCGCCGGTTGCGGCAGCATCGGTGCCTGCACCGGTTGGTGCACCGGCTGCCAGCGCCGCCCAGCCGCCGCCGGCTTGGCAGCAGGGGCGCGGTGCCGATATGGCGAATACAGCGCTGGCACCGTTGGCGGGCAAGCTCACTGCAACCGCCGTCGCGGACATGCCGGTATCCAGACTCAAGCTGCCGCCCGGATTCAAGGCTGAAGTTTGGGCGACCGGTATGCCAGGTGCCCGCGCCATGGCGCGTGGCGACAATGGCAAGATTTACATCGGTACGCGTGGCCTGGGCCGCGTCTACGAATTAACGGATGCGGCCGGCACGCGCACCAGCAGGGTCGTTGTGGATAAGCTGAACCAGCCGGCCGGCGTTG
>JANORY010001191.1:0-3894 GCA_031415535.1 Burkholderiales bacterium
GGCAGCTACATGATTCGCGAATTCGCGCGTCACGTCGTGGCGATTCAAGCGCGTTGCCAAGGACGGCCGCTGGCGCTGACGAAACTCGACAAACACAGTTGGCGGGCCGGCACCAGCAACGCTGATGTCACCGTCACCTACCGGGTTTATGCTTGGGATCTTTCGGTTCGCACGGCGCATTTTGATGACAACCATGCATTCTTTAATGGCAGCAGCGTTTTTCTGCGAATCCCGGAACTTGCTGATCAACCTTGCCTGATCGAGATTGAAGCACCGACGCATCTCCCCGAAGATGCGAGCCTGCTGCGAGCGCGTGTCGCAACTACCCTGCCGCGTAACGGTGCCAAGCGCTGGGGTTTTGGCGGCTATCGGGCGCAAAGCTACGACGAATTGATCGATCACCCGGTAGAAATCGGCACATTCAGCCTGTACTCGTTCAAGGCCTGTGGTGTGGCTCATTATTTTGCGCTGAGCGGCCATCATGATTGTGATGGCAAGCGGCTGATGGCTGACATCAAACCGATCTGTGAAGCACAAATTCGCCTGTTCGAGCCACGCCTTCAAGCGGCACCTTTTACCGAGTATCTGTTTCTGACTCAGGCGGTTGGCGACGGCTATGGCGGACTCGAGCATCGGGCCAGTACCGCGCTGATCTGCGCTCGCAATGACTTGCCGCATCCGGGCATGAATCAGAGCAGCGACGGCTATCGGCGATTTCTGGGACTGGTCAGCCATGAATATTTTCACAGTTGGCATGTGAAACGAATCAAGCCGGCAGCGTTCGCGCCCTACGATCTGTATCACGAAAACTACACCCGGTTGCTGTGGATTTTCGAAGGCTTTACTTCGTACTACGATGACTTGATGCTGGTACGAAGCGGGGTTACCAGCATTACTGAATATATGAGCGCGCTGGGCAACACGATCAGTAGCGTTCTGCGATCGCCCGGGCGGCTGCAGCAAAGTGTCGCAGAGTCCAGTTTTGAAGCCTGGACCAAGTATTACCGACAGGATGAACAGTCACCCAATTCAATCATCAGTTACTACACCAAAGGTGCCATGGTCGCCCTGGCGATCGATCTGAGCCTGCGGCATAGATCGCACGGCAAGCGTTCACTCGATGATGTAATGCGAGCGCTGTGGCGGCGCTTTGGTCGGGACTTCGAACAGCAGCAAAGCGGCTTGGGCGAACACGAGCTCGGTGCATTGCTCGAGCAGGCTACTGGCGTCGATTTGAAAGCCGAGTTGCGTGGCTGGGCCGAGGGCACCCGCGACATCGCGCTGGCAGAGTTGTTGCGGCCGTTCGGAATCGATTTTGTCTGCGCACCCGCCGACACCAATGCCTGGCTGGGCGCTCGGCTGATCAATCGAAACGGCGAGCTCAATGTCGCAACGGTTTACAGCGGCGGGCCGGCACACGCAGCAGGTCTGGCCGCTGGCGACGTATTGATCGCCCTGGATGGCCTGAAGATCGACGACAATTCGTTTAAGGCGCAGTTGGCACGCCGAAAACCCGCTAGTCGTGCTCAACTTCACGCCTTTCGGCGTGATGAACTGCGAGAATTTGAAGTGCAATTCTCGCGGGCACCGGCCACCGAAGCCAAATTGAGTTTGACACCGACCCTTTTGAAAACACATAAACAACTGCTGCAGGGATGGCTGGGCCAATCAGTTGGACGTCCGTCCGCGCGTCGTTGATTGGCGTGCACAGCCGCATTCCACTATTTGCGAGAGTTCATGCATAAGCTGAGTTTTAAGTTGTCGCGCAATCGGGTGAACCTGCCGGCGAATCTGCGGATGCGCTTGCTTACCTGTCTGCTCGTTTCGACATTGGCTGGCGGCTGCGCGGCAAGACCGGATCGGGCCGCTCGCGATTTGCAATTGGCGACCGAGTTGCGCGAGATCGCACCCGATGTCGAGGCGCGTGATCTCGATTGGTTTGACAGCAAACGTAATCGTCAGGTGCCGGCACGAATCTACGCGCCCCTCGCACTCGCGGGCCAGAACGGTGCGCTGCCGGTCGTCATCTTTTCGCACGGTTTGGGTGGCTCGCGGTTCGGCTACAGTCACCTGGGCCGCTACTGGGCGTCACAAGGTTTTCTCAGCGTTCACTTGCAGCACATTGGCAGTGATCGTAGTGTCTGGAGTGGCAACGGCGGCATGGCAACGCTGGGTAATCTGCGCGCTGCTGCGGGTATGGACGAAGTTCTGGCCCGGATTGAAGATGTCCGTTTTGCGATTGACCAGGTGCTGGCTGCGCCCGAGTTGCGCGGACGTATCGATGCCGAGCGGATCGCCGTGGCGGGCCATTCATTCGGTGCCAATACGGCCCTGATGGCCGCTGGCGCGCGCTTCAAAGAAAACGGTGTCGTCAAGGCTTATGGAGATTCCCGGATCAAAGCCGCCATCATTATGTCGCCGCCCTCTTTACCGCGCGAACATGATCCGATCTTTGCGTACACCGGCATCGCGATCCCGACCTTGCACCTGACTGGAACCGCTGACTACACGCCGATCCCGGGCTTCGTGACTCAGGCGGAGGAGCGACGTGTGCCGTTTGATTCAATGGCAACCACGCCGCGCTATCTGGCGGTATACGATCAAGGTCGGCATTCCATGTTCAACGACTGGTCGCGTGATCAGGTCAGCGTGCTGATCAAGGCATCAACCCGGCAAATTACCGCGGCGTTCTTGAGATCAACCTTGACCGACGATACGGCAGCCGCAAAGTTACTGGCGCAGGACCAGTTGGCGGCGCATCCGCTGGCCGTCTGGGAATTCCGTTAACGACTTTGGAATTCCGCTAACGGCTCTGGAGGTCGCCACGCATCGACCATCGGGCCTAGCCATCAGGTCGATAGTCGCCACACCGGCAACCCGGAATAATGGTAACCGTGAGAATTTCTCAGGGTCACCCAATGAACAGCATGTTTGCCGAACCGAAGGCCGCACGCCAGGCGCTGGTCGATCTGCGACGCAAGGGTCAATTCTTTCTGGCGGCTCGTCGTATGCCGATCCCCGGCACGCTGATCTGGTTGACCCTGGGCTGGATCGCACATTTCGACATCGATGTTCGTTACGCGTTGGTCTGGGCATTGGCGGGCGCTGCCGTGTTCCTGGTACGCAGCGCCCTCTTGCAAGTACTCTTACCAAAATCAGAGACTGAATGGCAAGTTGAGCGCGCTAGCCAGACGGTACTGATTTGTGGTGCTCTGCTGGGCGGATTGGCCAGCATTGGCACGCTGTTTATATTCCCGCACCTTTCAACCGAGCGGCAGGCGCTGTTGACCATGGTGTACATGGGCTGGTTCGCGGGCGGTGCCGGTGTCAACGGTACCTACCCGCGCTGGTTCTATGTCTGGGCAGCGCCGCTCATGATCCCGCTGATCGTTGCCTGGGGACTGCAAGGCAATCGGACCTCTCTGGCCATTGCCACACTGCTGATCATGTTGTGCGCCATGCTGGTCACAACCCTTCGCAATTACACCGAACAAATTGTGCATGCGCTGCAATTACAAACCGAACTCGCCGAACGTAGCGAACAACTGCAGCGCGCGCTCACCTTGAAGGCTTCATTTATGGCCGCAACCAGTCATGATCTTCGCCAACCCGTCACTTCGCTGGGACTGCTGAACTATGCCTTGCAGCAGGCTGCGAGCCCTGAATCCAGCCAGGCGATTGCGATGCGAATGACCGCTCCGATCGAGGCCTTGCGAACCATGTTGAATTCGCTGATGGAAATATCGCAACTCGAATCGAGCGAATTGAAGGTGCAGGCGCGTGAGTTCTCCATGGCAGACGTTTGCCAGAAACTGGCGGACGAATATCGCGAACAATTGGCCGATCGACCGGTTCAATTGCGACTGCTTGGCGAGGACTATCTGGTTCATGCTG
>JANORY010001192.1:0-1309 GCA_031415535.1 Burkholderiales bacterium
TTGATTCCGTCAAACCATTGAAGCCTTCCGACGTGTTGCTCGGCCAATTGGAAGAAGCCAATTCACAACCTTTCAAAAGCGAAAAAGCACGCTCGGAACTATTGGTCGTACCGATATTGATGGATTTGCGAAAGCAGAACAACCGGTTTTTCAATCTCCATTCCGGCGAGTTTTTGAATGTGGACAAAGAGGCCGGACTGCACGGTGAGTGCGATTTTCTGCTGGGCAAAAACACCGGCTCGTACACGATTGCTGCGCCACTGATTTCGGTGGTTGAAGCCAAAAAACAGGACATCGAACTCGGTATCAATCAATGCGCCGCGCAAATGGTCGGCGCATTGAAATTCAATGAACAGCACAATCAGCCCATAAAAATTATTTATGGCTGCGTAACAACCGGCAACGAATGGGTCTTTATGCGAATCAGCGAAAGCCTGCTCGAAATAGACCAGATGAGCTATTTCATTTCAGACCTCGATACGTTGATGGGCGTTTTTCAGCACATCATTGACTATTACAAAGCGACGCTCCAATAATTATGAATTATGAATGATGGCTTGTAAATCGTTGTCATTCAATAATTCATAATTCATAATTCTGAATTAAAGATGCAAGTTCAATCCTATTTCGCGCAAGCCGACTCCATTGACGGCGAACTCGCCACCCTCAATCTCGGCCCGACCCACCCGGCCACGCACGGCATTTTTCAGAACGTGCTGAAAATGGACGGCGAGAAAATCGTCTCCGCCGAGCCGACTATCGGCTACATCCATCGGGCGTTTGAAAAAATCGCCGAGCATCGGCCCTATTATCAGCTCACGACGCTGACCGACCGGATGAATTACTGCTCGTCGCCTATCAACAATATCGGCTGGCACCTCGCCGTCGAGAAACTTTTGGGCCTCGAAATCCCGAAACGGGCGCAGTATATGCGGGTCATCGTGATGGAGCTGGCGCGGATTGCCGACCATGTGATTTGCAATTCCGTGATTGGCGTGGACACGGGCGCGTTGACCGGTTTTACCTACATTTTTCAGCAAAGAGAGCGGATTTACGACCTTTTTGAGGAAGTCTGCGGCGCACGGCTGACCACGAACATGGGCCGAATTGGCGGCATGGAACGCGATTTCAGCCCCCGTTTTCATCGCCTTTTCGGCGAATTCATGGAGACGTTTCCGGCCAAATTCGAGGAGTTCAACTCGCTGCTCGAACGCAACCGCATTTTCATGGACCGGTGCATCGGAGCCGGGCCGATTTCGGCAGAAATGGCCCTCGAATATTCGTTCACCGGCCCCAACCTGCGGGCTGC
>JANORY010001193.1:0-5377 GCA_031415535.1 Burkholderiales bacterium
GGTGGGTGCTGGCGGCGGCACACCCAGCCCGAGAAACGACAATCCGGACTCGGCCAGAATGACCGCACCGACCCGCGTCGTAAACAACACAATAATCGGCGGCATGATGTTCGGCAGGACATGTCGCCAGAGAATGCGCGGGGTGGTCGCACCAATCGATTGGGCGGCGTGCACGTACATGTTCTCGCGGGTTGAGACCACCGCGCTGCGAATAATCCGCGAGCCGGCAATGCCCAGCAACAGTCCCAGAATGCCAATAATTTGCGGCATGCCAGGCCCCACCACCGACACCACCACAATCAGAATGACCAGGTCCGGGAAGCTCATCCAGGCATCGACAAAGCGCTGCGTCACCATATCGAAGCGCCCGCCCAGATAACCGGTCAGAATACCGATGACGACCGAGATCACGGTCGCAAGCGTCGCCGCCGACAAGCCAATAATGACCGAGAGCTGGGCACCGTACAGACACCGCGACAGCATATCTCGGCCGAGATTATCGGTACCAAACGGGTATTGAAACGACGGCGGCTTGAGCCGGTTAACTGGACTGATCTCATTAAATCCGTAAGGCGCCAGCCAGGGCGCAAAAATACCGCACAGAACGAACAGCAGAAAGACCACGCCTGCGCCTGCGCCGACCGGTTTCTCGCGGAAAATCCGGACAATAAAATTCAGTACCGGTCCTCGACGCACCGGCACCGTGCCTGATAACACCTCGACGGCTGCATTCATCGGCCGGGTACTCCGTATTTGCAACAAACGATGCGCGGTTGCGCGCTGCTGAACTGGTGTTTCATGCTATGAGCGAACCCGAACGCGCGGATCAAGCAATCCGTAGCTCAGATCGACCAGCAGATTAATCAGCATGACCGCCACACCGACCACCAGGAAGACGCCGGTAATGATCGGATAGTCACGGGTGTTAACCGCCTCGAGCAGCAAATTACCCATGCCGGGAATTCCGAAAATCTGTTCCAGAATCACGGTGCCGCCAATGATCAGTGGTGCCTGCAAGCCGATCAAGGTCACCACCGGGATCAGGGCATTGCGCAAGGCATGGCGCAGCACCACCAGTTTCTCGGACAAGCCCTTCGCCCAGGCGGTCCGGATGTAGTCCTGACGCAAGACTTCGAGCATCATGGTGCGGGTCATGCGCATGGTGATTGCGGACAGCGCTGCGCCCAAAACCGCCGCCGGCAACAACATCTGTTTAAGGTTGCCCACCGGATCTTCGCGAAACGGTATATAACTGACCGGCGGCGACCAACCCCAATAGATCGACGGAATCACGACCACCATGGTGCCCAGCCAGAAGCTCGGAATAGCGAGCAGCAGAATAGAGAATGAACGCGTCAGAATGTCGCCGACGGTGTCCTGGCGAATCGCCGAATAGACGCCGATTGGCAAGGCGATCAACACGCCGATCAACAAGGCGAGAAACCCCAGTTCGGCGGTAATCGGCAGGCGCTCGGCCAGGCGTTCAACCACCGGGGTCGATTGCCACAGTGAGTTGCCGAGATTGCCCTGCAACACCTGGCTCAGCCAGATGCCATATTGCTGCCACATCGGCTTGTCCATGCCAAGGGCCTTGATCAGTGCTTCGCGGTCCATCTTGCCAGCGCTGACATCGTTTTGACTGAGCATCATGTCGATGATGTCGCCGGGAATAAGGCGCACCGTCACAAACACAATAATGCTCGCAAACAGCAAGGTTGGAATCAGCGCCAGCAGGCGGCGCAAGATGTAGGCCTGCATCGTTCAGTCGTCGCCGTCTGAATGTATTAGCTGCACGCGAAGCACTACCCGCATGCCAAGCATCACCCGCATGCCAAGCTCAAGAAGTCGGTCCAGTCGCGGCAAATTGTCTCCCCTGCGGCGGATTATTATGGGTGTTCGCGAATCAGTCAGGCGGCGCAATCGAACAATCTACCTGAATTCAATGGACTGGCGCTCACGCTTAGTGGTCTCAGGCTAGCACATGCTGCGCTGCGTCGGAAAGTACAAACACAAATATTGTCTCGATCCTGATTTGAAACTGAGGGTGGCTTAGTGACTCGCCGCGATCAGCATTCTCTGTGACAATGGGACAACCGGCAGGCGCATCAACCTGTCAATATTTGCCACTGGAATTACGGTCGGATTTACGACGGGAGCATCGCCATGAGCAACTTGCCCAAATCAGTCACCATCAACGATGACACCATGCGCGAAGGATTGCAGATCGAAAGTGCCTCAATCTCGGTCGACGCCAAGCTTCGGCTGCTGGATGCGCTCGGTGAGACCGGCGCCAAAGTCATCTCAATCGGTTCCTTTGCCAGTCCGAAATGGACGCCGCAAATGGCCTGCATCGAGGAAATTGCCGAGCGCTTCATACCCAAACCCGGCGTGCGCTACACCGCCGCTGTCTTCAATAAAAAAGGCTACGATCGAGCCGACGCCTATTTTCCGAAACTAGATGTTCGCCGCAAAGATCGCGGACCGGGTGCCAGTGTTGAGTTGTGCGACTCGTTCGCTCGGCGCAACTACAACCGAAGCCAGGCGCAACAAATTGCCGGGCTGGACGCGATCATTGCGGCTGCCCAGGCCAACGGCACCCAGCAGGCCTGGGTCGGTATCGGTAACCCGTTTGGCTCAAATTTCGAGGGCGCGTTCAGCCTGAAACAACGGCTGGACTTGCTGGCGTTAATGATTGGCAAATGGCAGAGCGCCGGCATCCAGGTCAACCGCGTTGGTATTTACGAAGCGATGGGCTGGAACATGCCGCACCAGGTGCGCGAGACCCTGATCGCGATCCGCGAGCGCTGGCCCGAGGTCACGAGCTTTCACATGCACTTGCACAACCAACGCGGCGCAACCTTGGCCAGTTATTACGAATCCTTGCAACTGGGTGCCAACGAGTTCGACACGTGCCTCGGTGGCATGGGCGGCTGTCCGTATTGTGGCAATGGCCGCGCGGCCGGCCATGTGCCGACTGAAGACCTGGTCGATCTTTGTCATGAAATGGGCATCGAAACCGGCTTCAAACTCGACAAGCTGATTGAAGCTGTCGCCGTCGCCGAGGAAGTCGTTGGCCACCCGCTGTGGGGCCATGTCTCGAAATCCGGGCCACGCCCGCACGGCAAGGATCTGTACCCGATCGATATGCCGTTCGTTGAAACGCTTGACGAAGCCGCCCATTTCCGCAAGGGTGCGCAGGTCTACCAGGGCCAACTTTCGCCGTGGCGCGAAAATGACGCACTGCTGCGCAAATGACGATGCTGAAGCTCTACCACTGTACCCGCGCCCGCTCGATGCGACCGCTCTGGACCTTGCTCGAGATGGGCCTGGATCATGAATTGATCGTCATGCCGTTTCCGCCGCGCGTCACGACCCGCGAATATTTAAAGGTCAATCCGCTGGGCACGATCCCCTGTCTGGTAGACGGCGACGTCAAAATGACCGAGTCGGCGGGCATTTGCCAATACCTGGTCGACCGATATGGGCCAAGCGAACTAGCGGTCCGGGTCGACGAACCGGACTACGGTATCTACTTGAACTGGTTGCATCGCAGCGATGCAACCCTGACGTTTCCGCAAACCCTGGTGCTGCGCTACACCCGACTTGAACCCGAGGCACGGCGCAATCCGCAGGTCGCCGACGATTACCGCAAATGGTTCCTGGCCCGACTGCGTTGCGTCGAGGAGGCGAGCGCCGATCGCCAGTACCTGTGTGCCAACCGATTCACCATTGCGGACATCTGCATTACCTACGTGCTGGTGTTGGCCCAGTCGCTGGCGATTGACGAGGCATTCACACCGAATATAAAGCGCTACTGGGATGGAATAACGCAACGCCCAGCGTACCGCCGAGCGTTCGATCTTTAATTTCAGTAACTTACAGAATATATTAAATAATTTACATTAAGTAAGTTACTTTAAGTAAGTTACATTAGATAATTTACTTTAAACAATCTACATTGTATAGAAATCCTAAACTATTGTTTTTAATGAAAATAATAATCAACAAAGATCGTTAGATCTGATCAGGGAGCAACATGCCGGTTTTAGCGTCGCAGCTCGACCAAGGTTCCGACCAATTTAAGGCAAATCGCGATCACATGCTGCAGAGCTTGGACGTGCTCGACGGTTTGTACGCCGAGGCGGCAGCCGGCGGCGGCCAGGAAACCCTGGCGCGCTTGCGCAAACGCGGCAAGATGCCGCTGCGGGAACGGATCTCGCTGGTCCTAGATCCGGATTCTCCCTTTCTAGAAATCAGCCCGCTGGCCGCCTGGCGCTCGAACTTTAATGTCGGCTCGGGCTTTGTAGTCGGTATTGGCGTCATTGAAGGCGTCGAATGTGTCATTTTGGGACATGATCCGTCGGTGCGCGCCGGTGCCTTCAACGCCTTCAATGCCAAGAAACTAATGCGCGGCTTGGAGATTGCCCGCACCAACCGCATGCCCTACGTCCAATTTGTCGAATCGGCCGGTGCCGATTTGCGCGGCGATTCAGGCGATCGCGATCCGGAAGCGGCGATTCGCCGCGAGGTCGGCCACTTCGCCGAATCGGGCCGGCTGTTTTATGAAATTACCGAGCTCTCGAAATTACGGATTCCGACCATTTCACTAGTGTTTGGTGCCTCCACGGCGGGCGGCGCGTACCAGCCCGGCATGAGCGATTACAACATTTTCATTCGCGGCCAGTCGAAGGTGTTTCTGGGCGGCCCGCCCCTGGTCAAGATGGCCACTGGCGAAGATGCCGACGAGGAAAGCCTGGGTGGCGCGCAAATGCACTGCGCCGTGTCTGGGCTGGGCGACTACCTGGCCGAAGATGAGATGGACGGCATTCGCATGTGCCGCGAAGTGGTTCGGCATCTGAACTGGCGCAAGGAAGGGCCGGCGCCGTCCTTGCCGGCCGATGATCCGATCCACAATCCCGAAGATCTGCTGGGCATGGTGTCGCCCGACTTGCGCACGCCGTTTGATATGCGCGAGGTCATCGCCCGGATTGTCGATGGCTCGCGCTTCGAAGAGTTCAAGCCGCTCTACGGCCCCACTCTGGTCACCGGTTGGGCATCGATCCACGGCTACCCGATCGGCGTGTTGGCCAACAACGGGGCCTTGTTTTCAGAGTCGTCCGAAAAGGCCGCGCAATTTATTCAATTGTGCAATCAGATCGACGTTCCGCTGGTGTTTCTGCATAACATCACTGGCTACATCGTCGGTACCGACTTCGAACAGAACGGCATCACCAAAAATGGCTCGAAAATGATCAACGCGGTGTCCAATTCCACCGTTCCCCATCTCACCGTTATTTGCGGCGCGTCCTACGGCGCCGGCAATTACGGCATGAGCGGGCGAGCCTTCGGCACCCGGTTCAATTTCATTTGGCCAACC
>JANORY010001194.1:0-1136 GCA_031415535.1 Burkholderiales bacterium
CTCGTCAATTCGCTTCGAAGACCGTTCAGCTACCGGGTGACGTCGGCCAATTTTTCGAGGAAAACGGAAGTCTGGTCGGCAACCGACGGGCGGCTGGTGAAGTCCATCGTTGAGCGCGGCGTGACCGACGAAATCCCGCCGCAGGGGGTCGTGACCGGCCCGCGCAGCATTTCCTGGCAGTCGCTGCACGGGGCGCGGCTCGTCTGGGCGGAAGCCCTCGACGGCGGCGACCCGAAGAAAAAAGCCGATTTTCGGGATAAATTGATGCTGCTCGATGCGCCGTTTTCGGGTGAGGCGAGGGAGCTTTTTCAGCTTCAATTTCGCTGGGCTGGCCTTGATTTTTCGGCTCAAAAAGACGTTGCGCTCGTCGCTGAATTTGACCGCGACCGCCGCTGGGCCACCACCTGGCGGGTCGATTTTTCAAATCCGTCGGCCAAAACAAAGCTGTTCGACCTGTCGGTAAACGATTCGTACAACGACCCCGGCTCGCCGATTTACGAGCTTCGACCCGACGGCGAATCCGTTTTGGCGATGGATGGCGACTGGGCTTTTTACAATTCGGAGGGTTCTTCGCCGGAAGGCGATTTTCCTCGTCTTGATAAAATCAACCTCAAAACGGGCGAAAAACAGACCATTTGGGCCTCGCCGAAAGACAAATTCGCCCAATTCATCGCCTTTGCCAGCAAAGACCGGCAGACGTTCATCACCCGCTCGCAGAGCAAAACCGAGGTGCCGAACTATTTTTTGCGCAAAACTGCCGATGCTGGAAACGGGCTTGCGCTGACCAATTTCAGCGACCCCGCGCCGCAATTTTCGGGCCTCCAAAAAGAACTGGTGAAATACAATCGCCCCGACGGAACGCCGCTCAACGGCACCCTTTACCTGCCGCCGGGCTACAAAAAGGGAGACCGGCTGCCGCTTTTCATCTGGGCTTACCCGCTCGAATATTCGGATGCTTCGACGGCGGGGCAGGTGCGCGGCTCGACCAATACGTTCACCTTTTTGCGGGGCGATTCGCCGCTGTTTTTTCTGACCCAGGGCTGGGCGGTTTTGATGGACGCGACCATGCCCGTCGTCGGCGACCCGGAAACGATGAATAATACGTTCATGCCGCAAATCACCTCCGCAGGACGGGC
>JANORY010001195.1:0-2582 GCA_031415535.1 Burkholderiales bacterium
GTGAGCCACCCCACCAGCAAAATGCAAGGAGTTGCACCAGGAAAGGAACCGAGTCGCGACGCTCGCGACCTTGCCACACGACAACAACGCTAATCCCGCAAGGTATTAAACATGCGATCGCCGGCGTCACCTAGCCCCGGCACAATGTAGGCGTGCTCGTTCAAGTGATCATCCAACGCGGCCACGTAGACCGGAATCGCCGGGTGCGCCTGCTCGAACACACGAACTCCTTCGGGCGCTGCCACCAGCGCCAGAAAACGAATTGATGAGGCGGCTACACCCTGCTTGCGCAGAACCTGTACCGCATGAACCGCCGAGTTGCCGGTTGCGAGCATCGGATCGCAGACGATGACCAAGCGACCGGTGAGATCGGGCAGCCGCACGTAGTACTCAATCGGTTGGTTATCGGCACCGCGATAAAGACCGACGTGGCCTTGGCGTGCGGACGGAATCAGCTCCATCAAGCCTTCGGCCATACCGAGTCCGGCGCGCAACACCGGCACAATGGCAATCTTCTTGCCGGCAATCACCGGCGCGTCCATGGCAACCAGCGGCGTTTCGAGACGCTGCGTGGTCAGTGGCAGGTCGCGGGTAATTTCATAGCCCATCAACAGCGTCAGTTCCTTCAACAACTGCCGGAAGGTGCGCGTTGACGTGGTCTTGTCGCGCATATGCGAGAGCTTGTGCTGGATCAGCGGATGATCCAGCAAATACAGATTGTTGAATCCAGCCGCCTTGTGCATGCTCAGTCCTTGTAACGCTCAGTCCTTGTAGCGCTCAGTCCTTGAATCGTTCATGGGCCGTGATCGCCCAGATTGCCCAATTGCCTTCGGACCGGCGCACGTTATAAGCGGTATGAAAGGTGCGCATGCTGCGATTGCTGCCCAGCATGGACAGCGCCACATTGGCTACCGCGAATTCATCGCCCAGCAACAGCAGCGAGCGTATGGTCAGCCGTTCGCTGGTGACGCCAAGCGCCGCGTAATGCTTCAGTGACTCCTGAACGTAGCGATGAATCTCGGCCTGATCGCCGAGCACGCGCTGCGTTCCAGCGTCCGCGACCACACAGGGTGCTGCGAAAAAAGTCGCAATCGTATCAACGTTTTGCCTGCGGTAGGCCTCGACATAGGCCGTAAAAAACTGCTGAATCGTAATCGCCATTACTGCACTCCTGCTGCCGAGACGGTACAGCGCCTCTACCAACCAAACCGGAAGTCTACCTGCTTCGGGCGTCCTTCCAGCGCGATCTCGGCTATTTGTGCCGGTGCCGACGCAATCACTTTACCGCGTCGAATAACCTGCAATCGAGTCGCCCGCAAGCGTAGTGCCTCAATCGGATCGCTGGCCTGTAGCACCACAAAATCGGCAAAACACCCCGCTGCCAGACCATAACCACTCAAGCCCATGATGCCGGCGGGCACCGTCGTCACCGCTTCAAAGCACTGGCGCATCGCCTGCTGCCCGGTCATTTGCGCCACGTGCAGGCCCATATGTGCGACCTCGAGCATGTCGGCACTACCCAGGCTGTACCAAGGGTCCATCACACAGTCCTGCCCAAATGCTACCGGCACACCGGCCGCCAGCAACTCGGGCACCCGTGTCATGCCACGTCGCTTCGGATAGGTATCGTGCCGGCCCTGGATAGTGATGTTGATGAGCGGGTTGGCAATCGCCGACACGCCGGAGTGTGCGATCAAGGGGATCAGTTTCGAGACATAGTAGTTATCCATCGAGTGCATCGAGGTCAGATGCGAGCCAGTGACACGGCCCTGCAGACCGAGCCGAACGGTTTCGCTGGCCAAGGTTTCAATATGCCGCGACATCGGATCGTCGGTTTCGTCGCAGTGCATATCGACGCGCAGACCGCGCCGTGCGGCTTCATCAAGCAGCAAGCGAATCGAGTCGCGCCCGGCTTCGGTGCTGCGCTCGAAGTGCGGAATGCCACCCACCACATCGACCCCAAGGTCGAGCGCCTTTTTCAGCAGATCAAAGGCGCTGTCTGTGCTGCCAGTGCTGCCAGTGCTGCCGCTGCTGCCCGGCCGATCACGCTGCGGGTCATAGCGCAAAATACCATCTTGAGGAAATGCCACCAGTTGCAAATCGAGATACGGTTTGACGCGGCGCTTGACCTCGAGCAAGGCCTCGACTGCCAGCAGCCGCGGGTCGCAGATATCAACATGGCTGCGAATCGCCAGCAGTCCACGGCCGACCGCCCAATCACAATAGCGAAGCGCACGCTCGATCAGCACATCTTGCGTCAGCAAGGGCTTGAGTTCGCCCCACAAGGCGATACCTTCCAGCAAAGTGCCCGACTGATTGACGCGCGGCTCACCATACGAGAGGGTCGCGTCCATATGGAAATGTGCGTCCACAAACGGCGCACTGACCAACTGGTGATTCGCATCAATGAGCTGCGCCGCCCGCGCACCGCAGGCGTGCAGGCCGGCGGCAATCTCAACGATGACGCCGTCGCGCACGGCGATATCGACATCGCGGCGGCCATCCGGCAAGTTGGCGTGGGTGATCAGAGAATCAAGCATGACAACCTCAACAATTCAAAAATATCCGCGTGCTGCAGCCTA
>JANORY010001196.1:0-2172 GCA_031415535.1 Burkholderiales bacterium
CGGGAAGTACTTCTGGTTCGTGCGCATGGTCAGGATCAGGCATTCGGGCGGTACCGCCAGAAACTCATGGTCGAACTCGCCGACGTAAACCGCCGGCCATTCAACCAGCGCATTGACTTCATCAAGCAGCTTGGTCAGCTCGTCCTCATTACCCAAATGGGCCTCAAGGCGGCTCGCCTGCTGCAGCAATTGTGCGTGAATATGGGCACGCCGCTCGGCAAGACTGGCCATCACCCTGCCTTGATGGGTCAACTGTGATTCGTAGCTGCCGGCACTATCGATCGTGATCGGCCCGTTCGACTGAAAGCGATGACCCAGGGTTGTGCGGCCTGCCGCCAGCCCCAGCACCGACGCCGGTACCACCACCGAGCCATGCAGTACGATTAATGAATGCGCCGGTCGAACAAATTCCACAGTGGTGGTGCCGTCAGCCAATTGGTACTGCATGAGTTTGGGTATTGGCAGTTTGCTCAGCGCGGCATTCAGTGCCGGACCTATGACTGCCGCCAGCGTCTCACCAGCGATGGTCGTGCGTGCCGTGAAGATCTCTTGTTTGCCATCGGTACTGCGCACCAGTTGATCGATCGCAACGCCCTGCTTCTCGGCCCATTTCAGTAGGGCCTGAGTGGCTTGGCCTGCGGCGTCGAGTGCCACCTTCAACGACGGGCCCTTCAGAATCAAGGCACGGTCGAAGCCTTTGTGAGCCACCTCTGAAATGCGCAAACCCAAACGACGCGGCGTTGCGAAACCGGTTACGCGGGCATCGGTGCTGGCCAGGCCTTTGGCGACCAGTGCCTGATGCACTTGCTGCGAAAGACTGTCGGACAGACGCGCGAGTGCTTTGGGCGGCAACTCTTCTGTCAGTAACTCGATCAGCAGGTCGGCTCTGGACATAGCGCGAACCCCGAGCTCAGGCAGCGGCCGCAGGGCGGCTTAGCATCGGGAAACCCAGGCGCTCGCGCGCTTCGTAATAGGACTGCGCAACTCCGCGCGACAGTGCTCGGACCCGGGCAATGTAGCCGGCGCGTTCGGTGACAGAAATGGCACCGCGTGCGTCCAGCAAGTTAAACGTATGCGAGCATTTCATGATCATTTCGTAAGCGGGCAAGGCCAGCTTCAGCTCAATCAAGGTGCGCGCTTCGCGTTCGTAGTCATCGAAATGTCGAAACAACATTGCTGCATTGGAGTGCTCGAAGTTATAGCTCGATTGCTCAACCTCGTTCTGATGAAAGACGTCGCGGTAGCGAATCTGCTCGGTCCAGGTCAGATCAAAAATGCTGTCGACTTTTTGCAAATACAGGGCGAGGCGTTCAAGCCCGTAGGTAATTTCACCGGTGATCGGCTGGCAGCGCAGCGAACCCACTTCCTGAAAATAAGTGAACTGGGTGACCTCCATACCGTTGAGCCAGACTTCCCAGCCAAGGCCCCAGGCACCCAGGGTCGGCGACTCCCAATCGTCTTCAACAAAACGAATATCGTTTCGTTCGGTGTCGATACCGAGCTCGCGCAGGGAGCCCAGATAAAGCTCAAGGATGTTCGGCGGTGAAGGCTTCAGTACCACTTGATATTGGTAATAGTGCTGCAGCCGATTCGGGTTGTCACCGTAGCGGCCGTCCTTAGGTCGACGTGATGGCTGCACGTACGCTGCGCGCCAGGGCTCTGGACCGATCGAACGAAGAAAGGTTGCGGTGTGAAAAGTACCGGCCCCAACTTCCATGTCATACGGTTGCAGCAACGCACAACCGTGGCGGTTCCAATAGTCCTGAAGTTTGAGAATGGCGCCCTGAAAGGTCAGCATCAATGGCTCGAGTGCGAAAAGCGAAAGCGCGATTGTACTCAGGCAGGCCGAAGTTTTCGAAACAGTTGTTTGTGCGACTACGTTTTTGTTCGACGCTGACGCCAGCCAGCGAAGATCAGGATCAATATTGAGGCGCTTATCGAGGGCCAATGAGACCATTTGACGAACGGCGTTTCGCCGCGCATTCCCTGCACTTCATCTTCCAGCACCCCAACGGTATGGTGATCAAGTACCGAGCGTACCGTGCCGCGTGAATCGATCGATGCCGTCATGCCGGTGTTGGTCGAGCGAAGCATCGGCCGTGCTAATTCCAGTGTCCGCATGCGGGCGATCTGCAGATGTTGACTGAGGGCATGGCTGCGGCCGAACCAGGC
>JANORY010001197.1:0-12378 GCA_031415535.1 Burkholderiales bacterium
TACCGGGCTACCTCGACATGCACACCCATGCCATGCCTGCCGTCGATCGCCAACCGAGTTTCTGGCCATTGATGCTCGCCAACGGCATCACCGGCATTCGCGAGATGGGAGGCTCTGCCGAGGCGGTGAAGCGCGCCCAGAAGCTCAATGCGGATCGCGCCGCCGGCGTGGTCGATTCACCCGAGGTGGTGCTGATCCCCTCGGACGCGTTCGCCATTCCCGCGCCACCCCCAGCCGCCGCTGCACAAGTACGGGCGCACAAGACTCAGGGTGCAGGCTTCGTGAAGATTGTCAACGCGAGTCGAGACGCAACTTTGGCGATTCTTGCCGAGGCGAAAACTCAGGGCTTGGAGGTCGCCGGGCATCTGCCGATATCCGTGGGCGCGATCGAGTCCTCTGAAGCAGGCTGGCGTGTACACGAACATCTGGGCGCCGGTTTGGGCATCTTGCTCGATTGTGCGACCGAAGAGACGAACGTTCGGCGTGCGCTGCTGGGTGGCGAAGGGGCACGACCACCGTTTCCGCCGACCTTTATCCTCACGCCGTTGTTGTACCGGGCGCTGGACGCGCCGTTCTATCGGCGGGTGCTCGAGTCCTACGATGAGAACAAATGCCAGGCCGTAGCCAGGGCATTCGTGAAGAACGGCACCTGGCAGGTGCCGACCCTGCACCGGCTCCGCACGATGCAGTTCAGCGACGACGAGGCCTATCGAAACGACCCGAATCTGAAGTATGTCGATAAAACTTCGCGAGCGCTGTGGGAGGACCTGGCACGTCAATACTCGAACAATGTTCCGCTGGCGGCAGCCGAGACCTTCAGACAGTACTACGGCTTGCAGCAGAAGATCGTAAAAATGATGAAGCGCCGCGGGGTGAAGATGTTGGCCGGTTCCGATCTCGGTGGCATCTGGGTGATTCCCGGCGTGAGTTTGCACCAGGAGTTTCGCCAACTCGCGGCCAGCGGTCTTTCACCGCTCGAAGTGCTGCAGATGACGACGCTGAACCCCGCTGAATTTCTGCGTCGCGAAGCGACCATGGGCACCGTCGAAGCGGGGAAAAATGCCGATCTGGTGTTGCTCGATGCGAACCCGCTCGACGATGTCGCGAACTTCGGAAAGATCTCGGCCGTGATCTCCAGAGGCAAATATTTCTCGAAAACGGCTCTCGATACGATCAAGAACGATGTCGCCGAAGCTTTGAACAATCAACCCGTGCGTAGCTTCAACACAGTGCTCGACACTGCACATTTGCATTGAGTCGAACTCTAGCAGCCCGACAGGCCATTAAGAGTGTGACCGACATAAGTGGCTGCTACTGGCTAAGTAAAAGCGCGCAAAGTAAACCCTTCGTATTCCTTCGCGGCCACCTCGGCGCAAATTTGCCGGTACCGTGCCATACCCCCGGCATACGGCATAAACACGCGCGGCTTGCCCGGCACGTTCGCACCGTGGTACCACGACGTCGTCGCACTCGACAGCAGCGACGCGGCAGCGGCCTCGTTGACCTCTTCAACCCACCGGTCGCGCGCATCGGGCTTGGCCTCGACGCTGTGCAAGCCGCGCTCGCGCAGATGGGCGATGCAATCGGTGATCCATTCGACATGCTGCTCGATCGCGACCGGCATATTGGTTAGCACCGACGGGCTGCCGGGTCCGGTAATCGTGAACAGGTTCGGAAACCCCGGCACCTGCAGGCCCAGATAGGTGCGCGGCCCGTCCTGCCATTCATCGGCCAGCGCTCGGCCGCCGCGACCTGTGATGCCCATGCGCAACAAAGGACCGGTCACCGCGTCATAGCCGGTCGCGAAGATGATGGTATCCAACGGATAGAACGCGTCACTGGTGCGGATACCCTGCGCGACGATGCGCTCAATTGGCGCGGCGCGGACGTCGACGAGGGTCACGTTGTCGCGGTTGAAGGTGTCGTAGTAGTTCGTGTCGATCGGCGGCCGCTTGGTCGCATAGGGATGATCGACCTCGGACAGTTTGTGTGCGGTGACCGGGTCCTTGACGATGGACCGGATCTTGTCGCGCACGAATTGCGCGGCGGTGTCGTTCGCCGCCTGGTCCAGCAGGATGTCGCCGAACGTGGCGCGAAACTGCAGTCCACCTTTTTGCCACGCCGCTTCGTAGATCGCCTGCCGTTCCTTGGCAGGGGTCTGCACGGCCAGCCGATCGGAATTGGAAAACGGATGACCGGACGCCGTCGCATGCATCGCCGCCCGGATCTGGGCGGTGTTTTCCTTGACGTAGCGCTTGAACTCCGGCGACAACGGGTGATTGCCCGCAGGTACACTGTAGGTGGCGCTGCGCTGAAACACATACAGATGCGCGGCGGTCTCGGCGATGACCGGCGCGGCCTGAATGCCGGTAGAGCCAGTGCCAATCAGGCCAACGCGCTTGCCGGCGAAGTTGACGTCGTCACTCGGCCACTGACCCGTGTGATGCCAGTCGCCTTCGAAGTCCTTCAGCCCGGCAATGTCCGGCACGTTCGCGTTCGACAGACAGCCGACCGCTGTGATCAGAAAACGGGCGCTGTAGCGCTCGCCAGCTTCGGTATTCAACTGCCACTGCTGGCGTGCCTCGTCGTAGCGCGCCTCGGTGACGCGAGCATTAAAGCGGATGTCTCGTTTCAGGTCGAGACGGTCCGCCGCCCAGTTGATATAGCGCAGCACTTCGTCCTGGGCTGGAAACCGCTCGGTCCATTCCCATTCGCGCATCAATTCGTCCGAAAAGTGAAAGCCATAGGAGTGGCTCTCCGAGTCGCAGCGCGCGCCGGGGTAACGGTTCCAGTACCAGGTGCCGCCGACGCCGTCAGCGGCCTCGAGCACCTTGACCGAAAGCGCGAGCTTATCGCGCAAACAATGCAACTGGTAGAGGCCGGCAAAGCCGGCGCCGATGATCAGTGCATCGAAATGCGTTATCGGTTCGTCTGTCACTGTTCAGATCCTCACACCAAAGCGATTAGTTTTGAATACGATCTTCGGGCCGTTGACGTGCAGATTGCTCAAGGCGTCAATAGTGGAACGGTCAGGTTGGATGTTCTCACGCTGTCGATGGTCACACGACTCAGCAGCCCGGTTTCAGATCGCCCTGCAGTATAGTTTTATTAGATAAATCAGCATCTTCTGATTTGTCGCCAGTCAGGATGCCGCAGCCGTTTTGAAATAAGCCAAGTTGACACAGTCCGTCTGGACGGACTATTCTATGCTCCAGGCAGTCGAAGCGCGCTGCCATTCCCGAGGATGCCGTCATGCTCCAGTCCGCCAACCAGCCCGTCTGGAGCGATTTGATTCGCCCTGATCATGTTCACGGTTCCCTCTATACCGATCCGGCGATCTTCCAGCACGAACTTGAGAAGATCTGGAGTCGGACCTGGGTCTACGTCGGTCACGAGTCCGAGGTGCCAAAACCGAACGACTACCTATTGAAGTCGATCGGGCTCGACGAGGTGATCATGGTGCGCAGCGCCAACAATGCCATTCATCTGCTGCATAACCGCTGCCCGCACCGTGCCAATCGTGTCGTCGTAACTGAGCGTGGCAATGCCCGCGCCTTCACCTGCCAATATCATGGCTGGAATTTCTCGAACACTGGTCAGCTTCGCGGCTATCGTTATCCCGACGGCTTCGATCAGAACATCCGCAGCGAACATGGCCTGCCCAATGTTGCGCGCGTCGCGTCATACCGGGGATTCGTCTTCGGCAGCCTGGCAACGGCCGGCCCCACTTTGGAGGAACATCTGGGCGGCGTCGCCGAGGCGATCGATAATCTGGTCATGAACTCGCCGGAGGGCGAGGTCGAACTGACAGCGGGATTTCTGCAACACAAGGTCCGTTCGAACTGGAAGTTTCTGGTGGAGAACGAGACCGACGGTTACCACCCGCAGGTGGTTCATGCCTCGATTTTCGAGGCCGCGCGCAGTGGCATCGGACCGCTGTACGACGAAACGTCGACAGCAGTCACACGTGCGTTCGATCACGGTCATTCAGAACTCGATCTTCGGCCGGAGTTCCGGCGGCGCGATGTGCCGATGGGCTGGTTCAATACCACCGCCGAGCGCCTGCCGGACTACACCTCGCGGATGAGCAAGCGCTACGGCGCGGCGAAGGCGCGCGAGATCATGATCGACGGCGTACGGCATGTGATGATCTTCCCGAACCTGTTCATTGCCGAGATCCAGCTCTTTGTGATTCAGCCGCTGTCGGTCTGCGAGACGGTGCAGCATGTGACCGCACTTCAGTTCAAGGGCGCCCCCGACCTGAACCGGCGGATGCGCCAGCAGACCATGGGTTCGGTTGGACCGGCTGGATTCCTGTTGGCCGACGACGCTGAGATGTACGAGCGCACCCAGCGCGGCGCCGCCCAGCGCAAACCGGAATGGCTGTATCTTGGCCGCGGCCGACATCGCGAGCGACGCGACGAGCAAGGCCATCTGATTGGCAACATCACCGACGACACGCCGTCTCGCCACCTGTGGCAGTACTATCGTTCGTTGATGGAGGCCGCATGAATGGCGTTCCCGTTATTCGAGTTATTCGAGTTATTCGAGTAGCTCGGCGAGTCGACGACCCCCGGAGACCACCATGCTGATGCGTGAAATGCTCAAGCGCTGCGCGCAGAATTTCCCGAACAAGTCGGCCTATATCTGCGGTTCGCGCCGCGCGACCTGGCGCGAGATGGACCAGCGCTCGGACCGATTCGCGACAGCACTGCAGCAACTGGGCGTAACCAAGGGGACGGCGGTGTCGATCCTGACGCTCGAGTCAATCGTGGTCTACGAGCACTTCTTCGCCTGCATGAAGATCGGCGCCATCCGCATCGGCATCAACACTCAATATGCCTGGCCAGAGATCGAACATATCCTCGAGGACAGTGCAACCCGGGTAATCCTGGTCGATGCCCGCTGCCCGCACCTGACGCCCGAGCGCCGTGCCGAGCTCGAGTCAAAGGGCATCAGGCTGATCGGCTACAACGGTGCGCACGATTTCGCGCTGGATTACGAAACGCTGCTGGCGCAGGCGAGCCAGCCACCGGTCTGGCCTGCGCTGGAGGGCGACGACCTCGTCATGTACAGCTACACCTCGGGCACCACCGGCGTGCCCAAAGGCGTGATGCTCACCCAGGAGGGCGCGGCCAACGTCGTCGTTCATTGCATCGCGTCGTTCGGCTTTTCTCCTGACGATGTCTGGTATATGCCGGCCGCTTCGGCCTGGGTGGTCATCATGATGAACGTGTTCAGCCTCGGCAACGGCATGACCAGCATCATTCCCGACGGGACGTTCCAGATCCAGTCGTTCCTGCGCGAGATGCAGGAGTTTCGCGTCACCTCGGCGCTGATGGTGCCAACCGTGATCCGCCGCGCGATCGCCGAACAGCGGGCAAGCCGCTTCGAGCTTTCGAGCTGGCGCATGCTGATCTACGGCTCGTCGCCAGCGACTCCGCAACTGATCCGCGACGCCCGCGAGGAATTCAAGGTCACAATGGTGCAGACCTACGGCCAGACCGAGACCACCGGTGGCTGGCTGACGGTGCTTACCGAGGAGGATCACAAGCGGGGACTCGCCGATCGGCCTGAACTGCTGCGATCGATTGGCCGGGTCGGTGTCCACTATGAATGCTCGGTACGCGATGAACACGGGCGTCCGTTGCCACCCAACACGCGTGGCGAAATCTGGCTGCGCGGCAACTCAATCATGAAAGGCTATCTGAACTTGCCCGAAGCGACTGCCGAAGCGCTCAGGGACGGCTGGTTAAGATCGAACGACATCGGTGCCGTCGACGACGACGGCTATGTCTATTTGCACGATCGCCAGAAGTTCATGATCATCACCGGCGCAGTCAATGTCTTCCCGGCCACCGTCGAAGCGGTTCTCTCGGAGCATCCGGCCGTTCAGGAAATCGCGGTGGTTGGCGTGCCTCATCCCGAGTGGGGCGAAGCCGTGGTGGCGGTGGTCGTGCCACGCCCCGAGCACCAGGGCGTGACCGGCGAGGCGATCGCGGCGTTTTGCGACGGCAAACTGAGCCGCCCGGAGACGCCGAAGCATGTGGTCTTTGTCGACGACATGCCGAAGACTTTGAACGGCAAACTGAAGAAAAACGAAATCAAGCACTGGCTGACCGTCACACCCGGGCTCGTACCCTGGTCAACGGATGAACGATAACCGAGACATTCAACCAACCCTTAGGCGCTTATGAACACAACTCCTGCAAAAACCGCACTGGTGAGCACTGGCCCAGCCCTGCTGGACCTGTACGACGACGGCGTCGCCCATGTCCGCATGAACCGGCCGGAGGCCGCCAATGGCTTGAGCCTGGAAATGCTCAAGGCGCTGCACGAAGTGTTTGTGCAGGTGCACGGTGATGGCCGGGTGCGCTCGGTTTTGCTGACGGGCGAAGGCAAAAATTTCTGCGCCGGCGGTGACGTGCATGTGTTCCTGTCAAAAGGCGAGCACTTGCCCGACTACATTCGCATGGTTACTTCGTATCTGCAGGCCGTCGCCTCGCTGATCATGCGCCTGAGCGTGCCGGTCATCTCGGCCGTCCAGGGTTACGCCGCTGGCGGCGGCGGTTTGGGTCTGGTCTGTTGCTCGGATCTGGTCATTGCTGGACAGTCGTCGAAGTTCTTGGCCGGCGCGACACGGGTCGGTATGGTGCCCGACGCTGGTGTGTCCGTTACCTTGACCCAACTGGTCGGATTCCGCAAGGCGATGGAGATCATGATGCGCAACCCAATCATCAGCGCCAACGAGGCCCGTGAGATGGGGCTCATCAACCAGGTCGTCCCTGACGACCGGATCGTCAGCGAGGCGCTCGCCATAGCGCGCGAGCTTGCCGCCGGGCCGCCGGCCGCGCTGGCTGCGACCAAGCGGCTGCTGTGGAGCGGCATTGGCCGCAGCGTCGATCAGGCGATGCCTGAGGAGAACAGCACCCAGGCCCTGCTCGGCGGCACCCAGGACGCGCTCGAAGGGCTCGCTGCGGTCATCGAGAAGCGTGCGCCGAAATTTACCGGGCACTGAAATGAAACTATCAGCGGATCTGGAGCCCTGCTCCGCGAATAGCGGACGGGACTCTAGTCGTTGAACCAAGTCTCGAGCGGTATACCGCCTGTGCCGATGACGCTGGGTCGGCTGCCTGGAAACCGTTTACAAAAACTGTCCAGCCCTCGCGTCGGCCTTGGTTGGTGTCCGCTCTTAACCTCCAGCGCAAAAAGCTCGGCTTTCTCCTTGACGACAAAATCCACTTCATCGTCGGCATCGCGCCAATAATAAATGCTTGGGGCGCTGCTGCTGTGCCCCGGCCGCCTGGCCAACAATTGCGCACCGACTGCACTTTCAACCATGCGACCCCATAGCTCGGGGGTTGCTCGCAGGCGCTCGAAGCCGAATCCTTCGGTAGCCGCAATAGCGCCCATAAATGCGGTATTGAATACTTGCAGTTTGGGGCTCGATCCGCGCTGGCGGACGGCCTGTCCTGCGTACTTCTGAAGACCACATGCCATGCCCGCACCTTCAAGAAGTTCAAGGTAATGGGCCAGTGTTGTGGTGTTACCGGCGTCGCTCAGTTGTCCCATCATTTTCTGGTAACTGAGTTCCTGACCGCTGTAGCGACAGGCCAAATCGAAAACCCGGCGCAACAAAACCGGCTTCTGGATCGGAGCGAGAAGCAAAACGTCCTTGCTGATGGTAGTTTCAATCAGTGCGTCCCGAACATAGCTCGCCCATCGTGACTCGTCTTCAATAAGCGTGGCCGCACCCGGGTAGCTACCGAAATAAATGAACTGATCCAGGGTAAAGCCAAAGGCGGCGCGCATCTCGTAATAGCGCCAATGTCCCAAGCGCGTGATTTCGAATCGCCCGGCCATGCTTTCGGTCAGGCCACGCGCGATAAGCAAAGGTGCCGAGCCAAGAATAACCGTGCGCACATCGCGACCGTCCCGAGTGTCTTCGTCCCACAAGCGCTTGATTTCCTCGGTCCAGCCGGGAAGCTTCTGTACTTCGTCCAAGACCAGCACACAGCTTCCCGCTTGAGCGGCCAAGGCGCGGGCGGTTTCCCATTGTTGATTCAACCAGGTCGTACCGACCAGGCCAGGGTTGTCGGCGCTTACGCTATGTCTGGCAATTCGCTTATCGAGCATTGCCAGGGCTTGCCGTACCAAGGTCGTTTTACCAACTTGTCGTGGTCCGGCGACCACCTGCATAAAGCGCCTTGTCTCGTTGAGGCGCGCACTTAGAGGAAGAACCTGATCGCGTTGAATCTCATGGGCCATAATTATCGTAAATAAAATTACTCAATTGAGTGAGTAAAATAACTCAATCGGCTGAGTAAATCAACTCGAGGTTTTGCGCTCGGCCCAGCGTCTTGCGTCAGCCACCCATGAACAGCGAAGCACCAAGCAGCATTACCAAGCCGAGCAGGACGACAGTCAAATTGATGCGCGGGTGCGTCCAATCGACCTCGGCGGAAAACTGTAGCAACTGAATAGCGATTAACGGCGTGATTTGTTCGATCGACACTTGACCCCCCAATCTGAGGGGATTGCCCCTGCCCCGGAATTGTAAAAGAATCTAAACAAGATCATTCCAGGGGTAGGCTCATGTTGAATACATCTCTCGCCATTTCGATAGCGTTCTGGACAAATCCGGCGCGGATTCGGTGGCAGGGCATTCTTCGAAAAGTACTTCGGACATCCGGACTCCTGGCTGCTGGATTCATGCTAGTTGTAACAGCGGGCTGCACCAAATGGGACCCCATTTTTGCGAAGGGCGTGACCAACCCCGGCTCAGACTACCAAAACACAGCAACCGCGAGCAACACTAACGGTTTGGCCGATAACCCGAACCGCTCAGTTGCCTTAAAGGCAAATCCGCCAGGTCTGAGTTTGGCGAGTTACACCCCAACCGCTGCGTTCTTCGGCAATCAGATGGCGATTGTCGGTGACGCTACGAGCACGACAAACAATCCACATGGCAGCATTTTGGTTCGCGAGTCCAACTGCGGCCTGACGCAATACGATATCAGTTACGGCAGCAGTGGTCTGTATGGAAGTGCGAGCTCATTGTTCGCAACTTTGCCGGGTGTTGACAGCTATTTGCACCGGATATCAGGTCTGACGACCACTGCCGGGGTGTTCCCGAAGGGCTGCAGCAATCGCACACTAGGCACGCCGTCAGCGCCTTATGCCCACCTGGGTCGCGCCAACGACGGAAATTTCCAGGCAGTTTATGTCGACGACCGCGGCAAGATCATCACGTTGAAAATCAACGCCAGTGCGGCGGTGCTTAGTCAAACGGTGCTTGCCGACTCCGGCGCTGCAGCAACTATTGCGGTAGCCGACTTTAATGGCGACGGCATCGCCGATATCGTTTCGCCTTTTCTCACCGTGGCTGGCTCGGTTGGCATTGGACTATTTCTGAGTCAGGCAAATGGCAGCTTCTCAGCAGCCACTATTTTGGGCGGCTTTCCGGCTGGTGTTAATCGGTTCTCAGCGACAGCTAGCATTGAAGATGTCAATGGCGACGGCAAACTCGATATTGTCGCGATCGGTGGGTCGGTCACGAACACTTCGTCTTCAACGGTCGTCACAACACTGCTGGGCAACGGCAACGGCGGCTTTGCTAGCACAAGCACCTTGGCCTTGACGTTTAGCCCGTTTGTACTGGCCGACTTTAACGGCGATGGCAAGGTCGATCTGCTGACCGCACAAGGCGCGTGGGCACCGGGTATTGGTGACGGATCATTCGGAACACCGATTCAGAGGTTCGCAAATCCGCAGCTCACCGACGGCAGAAACCTGGCAGTCGGCGATTTTAATGGCGACGGTAAACTGGACGTTGCGCTGCGCTCGGGACGCATCACGATTTCAGTATTCCTCGGTCAAGGCGACGGCAGCTTCGTCGCAGGGGCCAGTTATGCGGCAATCCGAGGCGCAGGTTTTCTCAATGCCACCGATATCAATGGCGACGGCTTCACTGATATTGTTATCGGCTTGTCTGGAGCAGGTTTGTTCGGCGCGGACGCCGACACCCAGACAATCAGCCAATTCCTGCTCGGCAAAGGCGACGGTACTTTTGTTGCCGCGCAGTCCATGACGGCAGTCGCTCAAAATCAGCTTTTTTTGGGCGGAATACCGACGTTTGCCCTGGCTGATTTCAACGGTGACCGTTATCCCGATCTGGTTGCGGCAACGCCGGGTAACGGTACGGCCTTGGAGTTGTATGCCGGATCCAGCAGTGGGCGCTTCGGCAGTGCAAGCACGGTCGCCACCTTTAGCTTCCGACCAGGTTTTATGGCCAGCGCAGATACCGATGGCGACGGCAAGGCAGATATCATCGCTGCCGGTGCTAGTCTGGTGGTGCTGACCGCACTCGGAAACGCAACGTTTGCCCCTCCAAAAACCTTTGCCCTGCCCTCGGTCACCGGCAACCTGAGCAACCTCGCGGTCGGTGACGTCAACGGCGACGGCCGCGCGGATGTGGTGGTGATCATGAGCGCGCAAAATGCGACCAGCGGGGGTGCCTTTGTGTACATTTCCAATCCGGACGGTACACTCAAAACACCCATACAAATTGACACAGCGGTTAATCTGCGTTCAGTCGCCCTAGGCGATTTGAACGGCGACGGACGTGTCGATATCGCCTTGGGTAGCGCCGACGCGCGGTTTTATACCAGTAGTAGTGTGTTGCGCGGCATTCGGGTGTACCTCAGCAACGCCGACGGAACTGTCTCGACACCAGTGACGCTGAATCCGGACAATCAGTACTCGGCTTTGGCGATTGGCGACCTGAACAAGGACGGCAAGAGCGACCTGGTGGTGGCCAGCCAAAACAGTGGTCAGGACGACAGTATCATTATTTTTCCAGGTCAAGGTGATGGCACGTTCGCAGCGCCGAAAACACTCGCTCTTGCTGGCGGCGGCCCCGGCGTCACTTCGGTGGCGATTGGCGATTTCACGTTTGACGGCACTCCGGATCTGATGCTGACCGGCGATTTCACTCAAGTCCTTCCAGGACGTGGAGACGGTACGTTCCTGGATGCAAGCGTTCTATCGATTGCCAGCAGCTCACGCTTCGTGATGGCGGCCGACCTGAATCGGGATACGATGACCGACGCAATCGTGGTCACTGCTGATGGCCTGGTACCCTTGCTCAGAGTACCCACTGTGGTCAGCAACAAAGCCGTTGTGACAGCACCGGCAAACAACGAGTTTGCCATAGGGCTAGGTACGTCGAGTGCTACGGTGAGTTCAGGTCAATCCGTTCAGACCAGCCTGAGCATCAGCTTCGGCGCGGCGTTTACCGAGGCTGTGACCTTCAGTTGCGCCGGTCTGCCGGCTAACGCAAGTTGCAGTTTCAACCCGGCGTCGATCGCTCCTGGTGCAGCGACGATTGCAACAACCGTCACGATCAGTACCGGCACCGCGAGCGCCGCATCGGATGGCACCTCTGATCTCCGATTGAGCGACAGCTCGGGGAATGCCGAGGGGACCGGATTTGCAGCAGGTACTGGTGCCTTGTTCTTCGGCAGCCTCGGCGCGGCAGCCTTCGGCCTGCGACGCCGACGGGCGCCGCGAAGTGTGTTGCTGATCCAGCTCGTGCTTGCGCTGTCGTTTGGCTTGCTGGCAGCTTGTGGGGGCGGCGGTGGTGGTGGTGGCAGTGCAGGTTCCGGAACAGTCGCCGCAACACCCAGTGGGGCTTACTCAGTCAGCATCACGGCAAATGGTGGCGGCGTCTCCAAATCGGTCAGTTACGCGTTGACCGTGCAGTGATCGCTAAATTGAATTCTTGGATGCTGTCGATGACATAAAGGACCTACTACCCGCGGATCCTATCTTCTGCGAAGAATTGATTGAGCTCGCTACCCTTGGCCGCCTGCGCAAAACCGTCGAAGCGACCGTGCTTGGCCAGTTGATCAGCGGCAGCCATAAAGGCGCCCCAGGCGGTCCGCGCCAGTGCACCGCCGACACTGACACGGCGCACGCCAAGACTGGCGATCTCGGCCATGGTTAACGCCGAGACGCCACCTACCAACAAGTTGACCGGTTTGGGTGCCACCGCATTGACGACTGAGGTGATCTGTTCGCGGGTGTGAATTCCGGGCGCGTACAGGCAGTCAGCGCCGGCATTGGAATAAGCAACCAGACGAGCGATGACCTCGTCCAGCGTTGGCCGGCCGACCAGAAACCCCTCGGCGCGACCGACCAATAAAGTGTCGCCGCCGGCGCGGTCAATCGCCTGACGCGCGGCTCGAATGCGGGCGCACGCCTCATCAACGGAATATAAGGGATGCGTCGCATCACCGGTCGAATCTTCGATCGACAGCCCTGCCACACCCGTCCGCACGGCCAGGTGCACGCTCTGCGCCACACCCGCCGCGTCGG
>JANORY010001198.1:0-1816 GCA_031415535.1 Burkholderiales bacterium
ATTCTGTCATGACCTGCCGGCCCCCGAGCCGATACAAGACGAGTTGCGCTTGATTGCGATGGGTTATCTCGATGGCCGCAAGAACCTCGATCTGTTGCTTCAGTCGGTCGAGCATTGCAGAAACAAATTGGGTGTTTCGGTGAATCTGACCTTGGCCGGCGAACTGATATCAAAACAGATCAGTGAGCGAGGGCATTGGGCGTTGACCGAGTTAAAGCGTCAGAACGCGATAATGGTCACCGACGGTTTTGTCAGCGAGGCAGATTACCGGGCTAATCTCACTGACGCACATGTCGTCTGGGTTGTCTATAAACATCACGATTACGCCAGCGGCATTGTGATCGACGCGATTGCGTCGAGGCGTGCGTTGATCGCGCAGTCCAATGGCGTGATTGGGTTTTATGCCCCCCGAGCGGCGGAATCGGTTCAAGTGGAGGTTGACGCGGGGGTGGAGCAGGTGGCGCAGGCGCTGGCAAAACTTTCCAAAGTGCTGAAAGCGGCCACTGATCGTAACTCACCGCTGGCGAGCGATTGGCAAGTTTCAACCCGCAGTCAATATGTTGATCGAATTACCTTGGGTCTTACCCAAATGGCTTGATATGACCCCTGACTATGCTCAGCCGACGCTCAATACACCGAACCCCATTGCGCGAAGCAGTTGCGGTGAACTCAGGCATTAGCGAGAAAAGCCTCCGACGGTCGCATGTATTCTGGCACCTTTACGCCGAAGTTCTTGAGGATCGCCGGACACAACTCGAGCGCGGAAACTTGTGTACGTTGGCTCGACGGTTTGACACCACCAAAGACCATCAGTGAGCCTTCGTGAATGTGATAAGCGGAGCACCCCGATTTGTCGGTAATTTCGAGATTGTAGAGGCCCCAACTCTCCAGTGATTCGGCGCAGCCGTTGTAGGTCACCAGGCAATTAGGCAGATTGGCGTGACCGAAATCGATGCTGAAAAAGCCGTTCGCGCCGCGTCGGAAACCCAGGGCAAAACGGTCGATATGAACCTTGGGCAATTCTGTTTCAAGTCGGCTCGCCATGTTGTCGCTAACCGTGATGTTGTAGCGCGCGAACATGGAAGGCTGCTCGTCCCAATCGGCTCCGGAGATGCCGAGGCGCTCGAAAAAGCGTGCCGGGTTGTTTATGTAGACCTGAACTTCAAGCGGCTCTGCCACGATGGCCTCCTGGCCCATGCTGGAGGCGACGATCAGTCGGCAGTTGCGGCGGCGCTCGACGTAGGCCATGAGCGTCGCGAGCATGTCGTCGGCCTGGGTCATCGCATAGTTGATTTCGTCGCCGTAAGTAGCCACCCAGTCAGGCGAATAAATCGGATTCTCGTAGTCGTCCGGAAATGCCGCCGCCCAATAGCGATGCATCGCTGAGGCAACATGGTTGGTAAAGAAGCTTGTGAATTGCGGTTCAGTCCGATTGAGTTGCCTCATGAATACGTCAAATGCAAGTACTGCCTGCATAGTGCGGCGGCGATTCGCCTTCCAGGGCTGGCTGCGTTCGCCCAGTAGTTGCGCGGCCACCTTGCCGACGGTTTTTGCTGTGAAGCCCAAGGCTGGTGCATGGGTCAGTACTCGCAAGGCATCAGCAACTGGCAACGTGCGCGAGGCATTGCGAGCCGAGTCGCGCGCCATGCTCAAGCACAATGCCTGAAAGGATGACAAAAAATGCGGAAAGCACTCCGAACCTTTGGCAAAAATATCCGGAATATAAAATCCATAGTTCGAAAGGTCTTGCGGAACCGGGTAGCTGTGCAGGGAGCCGCCCATACCGACCTTGACGCCGACGTTGGCCAATTGCTGC
>JANORY010001199.1:0-2477 GCA_031415535.1 Burkholderiales bacterium
CCGGTCAGGCCTTGGTCGGCGCGGTGCATCGCGAGCTCACCGCACTGATGGGCGGTGAAAGTGAGACCCTGAACTTTGCCACCCAGCCGCCCGCCATTATCTTGATGGCGGGACTACAGGGTGCCGGCAAAACCACTACCGTTGGCAAACTCGCCAAATGGTTACGGGAGAATCAGAAGAAGAAAGTGCTGACGGTGTCGTGCGACGTTTATCGTCCCGCCGCCATCGAGCAATTAAAGACCGTGACGGCGCAGGCCGGTGCCGATTTCTTTGCCTCCGAACCGAACCAGCAGCCAGTTGCGATCGCCGAGGCCGCCCTGCTCTGGGCCAAGACTCATTATCACGATGTTTTGTTGGTCGATACCGCCGGCCGTTTGGCGATCGACGCGGACATGATGCAAGAGATCGCCGCACTGCATGCCGCGCTCAAGCCGATTGAAACGCTGTTTGTGGTCGATGCCATGCAGGGTCAGGACGCCGTCAACACCGCCCGGACGTTTAACGAAACGCTGCCACTGACTGGCATTGTGTTGACCAAACTCGATGGCGACTCACGCGGCGGCGCCGCGCTGTCGGTCAAGGCAATCACCGGAAAACCGATCAAATTTGTCGGCGTCGGCGAAAAGCTAAGCGGTCTCGAAGGATTCCATCCCGAGCGTATGGCGCAACGTATTCTCGGCATGGGCGACATTTTGTCGCTGGTCGAAGATGCTCAGAAAAACGTCGATCTGGGTGCCGCCCGCGACCTGGCCGCCAAACTCAAGTCGGGCAATCGCTTCGATCTGAACGACTTCGCCGCACAACTGGGTCAAATGAACAAGATGGGCGGCTTAAGCTCGATGCTCGACAAGCTGCCGGCGCAGATGCAACAGGCCGCCGCCGGTGCCGATATGAGTAAGGCCGAGCGCGATATGCGACGCATGCAGGGCATCATTCACTCGATGACGCCGCGCGAACGCAGCAAACCCGAAGTCATCAAAGCCACTCGCAAACGCCGGATTGCATTGGGCTCCGGCGTTCAGGTACAGGAAGTTAATCGTCTGCTGTCGCAGTTCGAACAGATGCAGTCAATGATGAAAAGAATGCAAAAAGGCGGTATGGCGAAAATGCTGCGCGGCATGAAGGGTATGTTTCCCGGCATGTAGTTGGAGACTGAACTGACATTGGACGCCCCGGACTCTCGATGAACCTCGACACGCTCAAGAACACCTTCCAAGGCCGCCTGCTGACCGACGCCAATGACACAGCGCCGTTTCTGAGCGATTGGCGCAAGCGCTGGCGCGGCAAGGCCTTAGGCGTCGCGCAACCGGAGCACACTGCCGACGTCGCGGCCGTGGTTCGCTGGTGCCTGCAACATCAGGTCAAGATAGTGCCGCAAGGCGGCAACACCGGTCTGGTGGGTGGCAGTATTCCGGATGACAGCGGCGATTCGCTGGTGATCTCGCTGGCGCGCATGAACCGAGTCCGCGCCATTGATCCGATCAACAACACCATGACCATTGAGGCCGGCTGCATTTTGGCCAACGCTCAACAGGCGGCGCGCGACGCTGAACGCTTGTTTCCGTTGAGCCTGGCGGCCCAAGGCAGTTGTACGATTGGCGGCAACCTCTCGACCAACGCCGGCGGAGTGCAGGTACTGCGCTACGGCAACACCCGCGAGTTATGCCTGGGCCTCGAGGTCATTACCGCTGACGGTGAACTCTGGGATGGCCTGCGCGGCTTGCGCAAGGACAATACCGGTTACGACCTGAAAGACCTGTACATTGGTGCTGAAGGCACCCTGGGCATCATTACGGCTGCGACGATGAAGCTCTACCCGCTGCCGGCCGCCCAAATGACTGCACTTGCCGGATTGCGCGATCCGCAGTCAGCGCTGCGCCTGCTGGAACTCGCCCAACAACAGCTCGGCCCGGCACTGACCGCCTACGAGCTGATGTCTGACTTTTGCATTGCGCTGGTTGAGCGGCACTTCCCGTCGTGCAAGTCACCGTTAGCGCAGCGCCATCCCTACTATGTCTTACTCGAGAGCAGCGACGCTGAAAGCGAACAACACGCAACCGAGCGCTTTAATCATCTGATGGAGCTGGCGCTTGAGCAGTCGCTGATTGACGACGCGGTGATTGCAACCTCAATGGCTCAATCGCAAGCACTCTGGTCCTTGCGCGAGAATGTTTCCGAGGCGCAATCGCAGCAAGGCAAAAACATCAAACACGACATCTCGGTGCCGATCTCGTCGATCGGCGACTTTATCGTGCAGACCAACCGGAAAGTTGAACAGGCCTTTCCGGGCATCCAAATGGTGGTGTTCGGCCATCTCGGCGATGGCAATTTGCATTACAACGTTTCGCCCGCCGACGGTGTCGAAGACCAGGCGTTTATGGCCCTTGAGCCAGGCGTCAATCATGTCGTCTATGAAGCCGTCATGAGCATGAACGGCTCGATCTTCACGGCCGCCTTCGGATCGAGTTCGTGCCCGA
>JANORY010001200.1:0-2488 GCA_031415535.1 Burkholderiales bacterium
ATGACTTGGGAGTTGACCCAGCAACCCGAAGTTGCCGCCGTGGCGAAGGACGTGCGCGAACGGCTGCAGCGTGTCTGCCAACGGCTCGCGTGCGCAACCACTGAAAAGGCGGCGGCTTAGCCGTCAGGTGCGCTAACAGCCCCGCTCCGGGAAAAGCCGAGGAGTACGCGGTGCCGCTTCGGCACCGGCTTCGAACCAGGAGTTTTGCGCTTGAATATTGTCTGCCCGAGTTGCAGTACCATCAATCGAGTACCGCCGGATCGAGTCGGAGATGATCCGGTGTGTGGTCGCTGTGGCGCACCTATCCTGGCGGCCGAGCCGGCCACCCTCGACGACACTTCGCTGCCACGATTTATCGCCGGTACCGATCTTCCGGTTCTGGTCGATTTCTGGGCGCAATGGTGTGGGCCCTGCAAAATGATGGCACCGCATTTCTCGGCCGCCGCCGCAAGGATGCCATCGGTCAGATTTGCCAAGGTCGACAGCGATGCGTCCCCACAAGCCAGCGCGCGCTACCGGATTCGCAGTATCCCGACGCTGATTCTCTTTAGCAATGGGCAGGAAATTGCCCGTCAATCAGGCGCTCTGTCAGCCGCCGATCTGCAGAAGTGGGTCACGGAACAGACCGCCAGATTTTAAGAAGGCCGGTGGCGCTGAACGGCACACGATCGCTGTTGCGCGACCAGACCTGGCGGCCGCAGCGCTACACAGTTCGGGTAAGCTTCGGTGCGGCCATTTCGTCGACCGGCCCAGGTTGGGGGCATGCGCTGGAGCTGCGCGATACGGCTCGCAAGGCCATCGCCGCCAAGCTTTCCGAGCCAGCGATCAATGCTTGACAATTGCGAGTGTTCCGAATGAGTTCAGGCGATTCGCCCCAGTGGTTGCGCAGGTTCTTGGTGGCCGGATTGTTGTTGGCTGGCTTGGTGGTTATGCGGCCGTTCTTGGCGGCAATCGCCTGGGCCGCCATTCTGTGTTTTGTATCCTGGCCGCTGCTTGTGCGCGCACAGGCTGTGTTTGGCGGGCGCAGGAGCTTGGCTGCCTTGTCGATGACTCTGTTGCTGACCTTGCTGTTGGGTGGCGTTTTGCTTTGGTTGGTTGTCTTGCTGCGCGGGGAGCTAAGCTCGGCGGTTCGAGAGGCCGCTGCGCTCGCGCAGACCGGCGTACGCCTGCCAGAGCCGGTTCTGCGCATCCCCTGGCTGGGCTCCTGGCTTCAGGAACGTTTGCTGGAGCTCGGGAACGATCGTGACGCCTGGGGCCGGCAACTGTCGGAACTGGCCGAGCAATTGGGTATTGATGCGGTGCGCATTGTCGGCGATCTGGGCCTGAATGCCCTGCGCTTTGCTACGACACTACTGACCTCATTTTTCCTGTTCCGTGACGGCGACCGGTTGATCGCGCAACTTCGAGGAGTTCTGTCTCGTTTGCTCGGCGACCAGATGCAAAACTACTTCACGGCTGTCGGCGACACCACACGCGCGGTGGTCTATGGCCTGTTGCTGGCGGCTGTCGCCCAGGGCCTGATGGCAGGCTTGGGTTATTGGGCAGCGGGAGTCAAGACACCCGTGTTCTGGGGGGCAACTACCGCCCTGGTTGCACTGGTGCCCTTCGGAGCACCGCTGATCTGGGGATCGATCGGGACTTGGATATTGCTGCAAGGACAGGTCGTTGCCGGCATCGGCCTGCTTTTGTGGGGCTTCCTGGTGATCAGTTGGATTGACAACTTGGTGCGACCGATGGTCATCAGTGGTGTCGCCAAGATCCCGTTCCTGCTGGTGTTGTTTGGCGTCCTCGGTGGCTTGGCGGCCTTCGGCCTGATTGGCCTGTTCGTCGGCCCGGTAATTCTCGCCGTGCTGCATGCGTTGTGGCGAGAATGGACCAGCGCCAATGCAGAACGGAACGTAGTATTGCGATCCTGAAGCCGCATGACTTGCATCAGTCCACAACGGACTGAGTCAGTACGGACCGGCCGGTATTGACATAACTCAACTGCGAGCCGGCAGCTCTGCGATTAACTGGATGATCAACGCAACTTAGGGAATCGGTTGTCAGTCAGGAATTGGCGCGCTGAGCGGAACGCTTGGGCGCCGTCGCCGGATCGGTAGCAGATTCGATCATTCATGCCATCAATCACTCGCTGCACCTTTCATCTGGCCGCGAACTTCTGGCTGCGCTCTTCAGGCCGAACGATAGCCTGGGCTCTTGGCCTGACCTTGCTCGCGATGGTCGCACTGATGACCGGCTTGAACTACTGGATTACGGTGCTGCAGAAATTGTTCTTTGATGCGCTCGAGCAGCGCGACGGTGAAGCATTCCGCTCGGCGATCACCTTGTTTGTCGCAGGGGTGGTCGCGCTCGTATCCACCTCGATGCTCAAGGGTTATGTCGAGCAGGCGCTATCCATGCGGTGGCGAACCGTCTACACACAGCAGATGTTGAGCCGCTGGCTTGAGGGCAATGCCTTTTATCGAATCGAACGCGACCGGCTTTG
>JANORY010001201.1:0-1184 GCA_031415535.1 Burkholderiales bacterium
GGCCAAAATTTCGAGCAACTGATTTTCAAAGCCGTCAAACCAGCTCGAAGTGGTATGCAAAACCAGGTCTGCGCCGCCGCTTTTTTTCAGGGCTTCGGCGAGCGAGCCGCTGACCACAAGGCCCGATATTTTCGGGAGGCCGATGATTTCGTTCAGGTTTTTCCCGATTTTTTGCGGGTCGATATCGACTCCGCCAACGAGCTGGAGATTTTTACGGCGCGATGCGAGGCGGGCAATCGCACAGCCGATGGGGCCGAGGCCAAACTGGATGACTCTGATTTTTTTCATAGAAAAAAGAATTGGTTGAATGTTGAAAACTGCGAGCAAAGGAAACCGGACGCGAGGTTTTCAGGCGCGAACAGGCGCATTGAAATTCAGCTAATTTTGCCCAAAATTCAGTTCATGCAAGTCATTCAAAATGAATGGGCGCAGCTTTTTAAAATGCCCCGATTTTCCTTTTTTATCTTCGTTTTTGCCTGTTTTTCATGGAAAAATGGGGCAGCGCAACTCACCAATTTCGACCGCGTGGTCGTCCCGACCGAGCAGAAATCGAAAGATTTTTCGGAATATCTCGTGCAACTCGCCTGGGAGAACAACCCTGCCAACAAAGTGCTTTTTTACAAAAAAGAGGTGGCCGAACAGGAGGTCAAACTCGCCAAAAAGGACTGGCTCAATGGCTTCAACCTGTCGGGCAGCTACTCGAATCAGCCGGTCATTCTGACCATCCCGCGATACAACACGGCGGGCGATAAAATCGTCGGTTTCGACATTCAGCCCGGCAGCAATTATGCCCAATCGGTCGGCGGCGGCATCGGCATCAACCTCGCTGCGCTCGCCTCGACGGGCAACAAAAAGGAGGTCGCGCGGCAAAAAGTCAAAATTGCAGAGGCCGACATCGACCAGCAAAAATTGGCCGTGCGAGCCGAGGCGTTGACGCGTTACCAAAAATTCAGGCTCGCCCTCGAAATCGTGAAAACCCGTGTGCAGGTGGAGCAGGACACCAAAAACACCTTCGAACTCGTGCAGCAACTTTACCGGACGGACGAAAAAACCTTCGAGGAATTCAACGAATCGGCCACCGCGTTTCACCAGGCAACCGAGGCCCGGATTCATGCGGAGGCCGATTATCAGTTGGCGCGGATTGTTCTGGAGGAAATTATCGGCCTGCGTTGGGACGATGTCGT
>JANORY010001202.1:0-1378 GCA_031415535.1 Burkholderiales bacterium
TCACCCGCAAAATCGAAGCCGTCGAACTGTTTTGAAAGCGGCGTGACCAGCACGTTTCGGTCATCGAGATTCACGTTTGAGGGCCGCGCGATGAAGGGTTTTGCATCCATTTTTTTTTGTCTGAAGGACTCCTTTGGAGAAAAACAACGCCACATCGGAGTCGCCGCCGCGTCGTGCTGGCTCATGGGCGGCATCCCCAAAATGAGGCCGATGGTTCGCAGCATCGAATTGGTCGTGTATAAAGTGGTGTCGCGGAAGCCGCGCCGCGCCCAGGGGCTGGCAATGAAGGCAATCGAGCGGTGCGCGTCCACGTGGTCGGCCCCGTTTTGGGCATCATCTTCGAGGACAAAAACCGCCGATTTTGACCAGACCGGGCTTTTTGAAAGATGTTCGATGAGCAGGCCGAGGGCCAAATCGTTGTCGGCCACGTGCGCAAACGGGGTCGGCGAACCCGTCCGCAGCCCCTGCGTGTGGTCGTTTATCAGCCGGATGGTCGAGAGTTGCGGCAATTTTCCGGCCACGACGAGCGAATCGAACTCGCGCCGCCATTGACTGAACCGCGTCGTGTCGCGCACCGATTCATCCCAACTCGTGAAATACGGGCAAAAATGGCCTTCGAGCGTCGGGTAATTGGCCTTGTAATCGTCGGCAAACTCGCCGTAAGTCCGGAAGCTCACGCCCGCCCGGCGGCAATGGTCCCAGATGAAGCCGCCTTTCGGGTTGGCAATTTTCGCGGTGCCTTCAAAAACGTACTCGCCGCCACGCCCGCCGTAGCTCTGAATCCAGGTTTTTTCGTTGAAATCGTTCGCGTAGGCCGCCGTGCTCCAACTGTGGCCGTCGGCAGAGACCTCGGCGGCGACGTAAAAATTGTCGAGCAACACAAATTCACGGGCGAGCGCGTGCTGGTTGGGCGTGACGTTTTCGCCAAAAAGGCAGAGGCTCGCGTCGCCGTTTCCTTCGGGCATATCGCCGAGCACCTGGTCGTAGGTTCGGTTCTCTTTGATGATGTAAAAAACGTGTTCGATGGGCGACCGCTCGCCCGTTTTTCGCGGAATCGGGTTGCCCGGTTCGCCTTCGGCGAGTGCTGCTTTCTGGCGTTCAAAATGGCTGTTCCGATAGACTTTTTTTGAAAAAACAGCCATTTCAGCCTCCGTCGGTTCGTCAAAAATGGACAGCGAACCGACCATCAGCGAGCCGATGTATTGCTCTTTTCGTTCGCCTTTTTGCCATTCGGTTTTGTTGCGCCGTCGCAGCGGACTGGGGCCGTCGGGGTTCGGGAAGCTCGAAAAACCCTTTCCGTTGGCCACAAAAATCTTGTTGCCAACGGCTTTCACGCAGGTCGGATACCAGCGGCCGCGCGCCATGTCCGCGATTCTCG
>JANORY010001203.1:0-7409 GCA_031415535.1 Burkholderiales bacterium
CCAAGGTTCTGGGTCGCGGTGGTGTGTCGGCGGTGTCTGTGGCAACAGGCGTTTCGCGCAGCACGATCATGGCCGGTCTCGATGAGATTGAGGCGATGGGAGTTGCTGATCTGGCCACAGTTGAGCAGCCTGTGCCGATGACTCGAACGCGTCGCGCTGGTGCCGGGCGCAAGAGGATCGAGGCCAAGGATGAGACCTTGCTGGACGACTTGCTGGCGCTCGTGGACCCACTCACGCGCGGCGACCCGCAATCAGCGCTGCGCTGGACGTGCAAGAGCCTGCGCACGTTGGCCGAGCAACTCAAGGTGTCGGGGCATTCGGTGAGTCACGTCGTGGTGGGTGCGTACAAGACATGACACTTCGGCGTTCGCCGTGCAGACCATCAGGCGCTGGTGGCTTGGCATGGGCCGTCAGCGCTATCCCAAAGCCAAGCAGTTGTGCATCACCGCCGATGGGGGCGGCAGCAATGGACACCGCGTGCGCCTGTGGAAGCTCGAATTGAGTCGCTTGGCCCAAAACGTGGCGGGCAACTCGTCGGCGAATGCAAGGTTTGCGGTTCGGAAACGTCCATGATCGGGGCCGGCACTACGCGCTAAGGGGGCGACATCCCTGTTCATCGAATTTGAGCGACGCTTGATTTGGTTGGATTAGCCACAGACACGCTACGACCAGCCTGCGCCAAATAAGTCGACCTACCGAAGCTTTGCGACCAGGGTGCTAAAAGTCGCCCGAATATTTTTCGCCAACTGGGCGTTGCCGGACGCAAGAACGGTGGGTTCGGGGCCTCGTGCAACTTGCGCGAGAAGCTCGAGATGTTCGGCATCGAGAAACATTGAGGCTTTGTCCGATTCAAATGGATGCTCAGACGCGACCAAAGCCAGACGAATGAGATCTCGCGCATCCTTTCGACCGTGAGCTGAAGCATGTCGCGCAGCGAAGGCATCGAGCTTCAGTACCAGAAGATGCTCGAGGCAAGCCACTTGAATGCCGCCGTAATGGTCGCAACTGGCGCTGACGGCATCATAGGGCACTCGCAAGTTGGATTGGTACTCGGCATAGATATCGAATTCGAACCCTTCGCGGATCAACTGGTGTCTATTGAGACGTCGATTCGGTTGAATTTCCTCGATTTCTCGAAGGTCAGAGAGGTCTGCTGCGCTTATATAGAAATCGGCATCGTGGGTTGCCTCGGCGTATTGGGCATGTTTTGGGGAGTTGATTGCGTGCAAGTAAACAGCTATGCCGCCAATATAGATCAGCCCTTCCGGAAACTGTTCGGCTAATGTGGCGCAAGCGCTGAGCAGCTTTTGAAAAGTGGAATCTTGGTTGACGTTCACGATATAATATTCGTTACTGTAACGTTAATACTAACATGATATGGCCTTACCTTTGTTTTTCCCAATTCCCAAGAATGTCGAGACCTTGCCGGAAGGTGGGGAGTCATTGCGCGCGTGGTGCGATGCGGCGGGAGTCGTTTGTCGGGCGAGCGGCGCTTGGGTAGAGCGCCGAGTCATTGGCATGCCGAGTATCGAGCCTGCGATTCGAAGGGTGCCTTTGAACGGCGCGGTCGAGATCGGGGTGCCGGCGCACCATGCGAAGAGCAGGCAATCAATTGCGCGCTATGTACTCGGTGCAATGGCGTTCGCAATCTTTGACCATGTAGCGCGCGAGACGATTCGAGGCCGGGAGTGGTCAAAAATAGAGGCACCCCGAGGACGTCGGAAATCCGGCGTGGCCCAGTCAAACAGGCTAAGGCAGGCGAACTTTCGACGCAGGCAGCGACTTGAACGCAATCAGGACCAATGCTGAACGAAGACTCTCGCGCCTAGAACCGAGAAGCAGTTGATTTTCCTATTCTCAATGCCCGACTTTGGACGTACGACACGCCGAATCATGTGCCACTCGATAACGATCCCTTGTTCGAACCGGTGCATCGCAATATCGACGCGTTTCTGCATGACTCTACCGAAAATTAGGTATATCTGCGACCTTACTAGCCGAGATTTCGGAGTACTTTCGGATTTCATTCGGAATTCTTCAGGACTCTAAAGACCCGTTGCTCGACGATAGCCAGGTGTTTCGACACTTGGAGCCTCGTCATGGAATCGTTAGCCGCTTCTTTGCTGATCTGGATCGCAACCTACTCCTCCTTACCGGCCATGATGCTAAGGCCGCCGCCCATAACGCTGCTCTCGCCCGAGGCGATGACGGCTATGTACTACAAAGAATCGGGTTCGAGCATGAAGGCGCCGGAGGTCGATCCCAGAGTCATGGGCTACTTTCGGCGCGAGGGTCTGTCTTTCGTCGAGCAACACAAGGCTACAAAGCAGGCGGCGGCACGATAAAATTTCAATTTCGCACATAGCTGGCCGGCAGCACCACACTCGCAGCGCGCATTTGCGACGCAACCGCCGGGTTATCCGAGTCGGTCACCATAAAAAAGCGCACACGTCCGGCTGCTGAGCTAGCCACCAAACCTTCGACTTTGGGAGCATCAGCCAGTTCATATTGGGCGAGCACCTGGTACGCGTTGTTGACGAGCGCAATGGCGCTGGCCAGACAAGGGCCATCGGCATAACTGTTATCGGTGTTTTCCGCTGCGGCACTCACCGCCCATAGATCATCTGTCACGGCAGCGGCATCGGTCACGCCGAGCGGGACACCATCGACCACACCCAGATCAATCAGCGCAATACGGGCCACTGGCGGAGGCTCCGCACACTCGCCGACAACCCATTGCATCAGGGCGGGCCAGTCATATTCAATGCACCCATTGCGGGGCTCCCCGGTGTTGGCACGCTGTAACAACCGGAAGGTGTTTCCAGACACCAGGCCGCCCTCGATATTCAGATCGGCGAATTCGCGTCGCAGCGGCGCATACCACTTGGACAAGTCAAGCTGCTTCAAAGCGGCAATCGATTGATTGGAGGCAAGCGTGAGCAGCATTCCCTTTTCGCGCGTCACGCGCCGGGACCCCGAACCCAGCGCCAATAGCGCGCCGTTTGGAAAACCCGGCCAACGCGAGTCCGGCGCGACACACACCAAAACTTCCAGATCGGCCTTCAGCGCTTTGCGCGATAATTTTTTATCGGGCAGATCGCCGGCGAACAGTCGAACCAGTGTCACGGGACTCTGTGCCTCAGATCCAAACATCGCCAGGTGATGTTCATCATCGGCCACCACATAACACTGCTTGTTCAAAATGACGAGTCCGCTGGCCGCGCTCAGATGCGGCATTCCGCGCGGATGCAAATGCGGGCTGATCAAAAGATCGCGAAGATGTTGTGTAATCAGCGTGGCCATGACAATCAACAGTAACACAGCGAAAATGTCACGCCTGAACCTGTACTCTTGAGGTTGGCGACTTGGTCGCCGCTGATTTGCCGTCTCAGACCGGCTGGCCTGGGAACCACTGGGCTGGAAGATCGCTGGCACTACCGAACAGGTGCGCCAAAAGCTCGGAATCAAAGAGCCAATTTACGGTCGCACCTGGCGTCGATTCGCGAACGACTCACCGGCTCGCTTTGAACAAATCCAACTGCTTGATCCATTGGTCGAATGCGAGTTTTTCGTCACCTTGGAATCGTCGCTGCCGTGGCGCGAGCAAACATGGACCTATGACGAGGTCGTTGCTGCCATCGGCATGGTACAGGCAGGTATTGAGGTGGCCGAATGCCGGTTTCCGGCCGCCCACTTGCCCGCGTTACCGTTGATCCTCGCCGATGGTGCCGCTTCCGGGCGCTATGTTTACGGCGGCGCAATCGACGAATGGCGTGGCGGTCTGGCTGACATATGCGTAGACCTTTGGGTGGACGGTGCAATGATCAGTACGGGCTCGTGCACCGGTATGCTGCCGGTCCGTGCCGGTCCGTGCAGGTCAGCGCGTCGAAGCCAGGTTCGGCTACAGTGCGACGGTTAACATCGAATTTTCTAGTATTGAACGTTCTGCCAAGGAGCCATTTGAATGAGCCGAGTACCCTTTCCTGAAACCGGCACGAAGCGCGAGCTGGTCATGGCGCGTCTTCGCGAACTGAAGGCGGGCGATATCGACTGGCGCGGCGGCCGCGCCTCGATGTTCATGTTCAAGGCCAATGACGAGGTCTCCCGGCTCGGACAGGACGCCTATGTCGAATACTTCAATGAAAACGCCCTCGGCTCGACCAGTGCTTTCCCGAGCGTTCGCACCATGGAAAACGAAGTCGTGCAGATGGCGCTCGACCTGTTCAAGGCTCCGGAGGGCGCGCGCGGGTACATGACGACGGGTGGCACCGAAAGCATCATCCAGGCGGTGCAGTCCTGCCGCAACTGGTCGCGGGTGGCGCGCGGACAGCCGGCGCATCGCGGCAACATCGTCGCCTTCGAAACCGTGCATCCGGCCTTCGACAAAGCGGCGAACCTGATGGATCTGGAGGTCCGGCGCATTCCGGTCGATCCCTGGACAGCGCCGTCAGTAGCCTCGCTCGATTCAGCGATCGATACTGACACGATTCTTCTGGTCGGTTCAGCGCCCAATTACCCGTACGGTTCGATCGATCCGATTGCCGAACTGGGCGAGCTCGCGCAACGGCGCAAGCTCTGGCTCCATGTCGACGCCTGCGTCGGCGGCTACCTGGCGCCGTTCGCAAGGCAGATCGGACGGGCGCTGCCGACGTTTGACTTTTCGATCGCAGGGGTCAGCTCAATGTCGGCCGACCTGCACAAGTACGGCTTTTGTCCGAAGCCTGCCTCGACGGTGCTTTACCGGACGGCCGACCAGGCAAAGCAGCAGGTGTTTGATGCCGACGTCTGGCCTAGCGGTCGTTTTGTGACGACCACCCTGGTTGGTACCCGACCCGCAGGCGGGGTGGCCGCCGCGTGGGCGATGATCAATTTTCTGGGTGCCGAAGGGTATCGGGCAATCGCCAGCGATTTGATGGCGAGCATTGATGCCTACATCGTCGGACTCCATTCGATCGACGGCTTGCGCGTGGTCGGCAAGCCCGATCTGGCCGTGGTAGCGTTCACCTCGGACCAGGTCGACATGATGCGCGTCGCCGGCAAGCTGTCGGGCAAGGGTTGGCTGCCGGGCCTTATTCGAAAGCCCATCGGCATTCACCGGATGATGTCGATGCTGCACGCCGGTTCGAACGATCAATTTCTGGCCGACCTTCGGGAGGTGGTTGGGAGCAGCGCTCGCAGATGATAGGATCGCCCAGTTTCTGATTTGTGACCGAATTCCTTTAGCGAATTTATTGACCCCGTTTATCGACCCTGTATATTTTTCCTGAGCGAAACCCTCATCGATGAGCATCCGAAGAAAAGCCTGTATCGCAGGTGCGTTTGAACACCCAACCCGAAAAGCGCCCGACAAGACTGTCGCCCAACTGCACGCCGAATGTGCCAAGGGTGCCTTGGCTGATGCCGGGCTTTCGTTGCAAGACGTCGACGGCTACTTTTGCGCCGGCGACGCGCCGGGGCTCGGGCCGATCAACATGGCCGACTACCTCGGCTTGAAGACGCGTCATATTGACTCGACTGATACCGGCGGTTCGTCCTATCTGATTCACGTGGCCCACGCCGCACAAGCCATTGCGGCTGGCAAATGCGACGTCGCGTTGATCACTTTGGCCGGCCGGCCGCGTAGCGAAGGCTCGAGTGGCGTTGCGCCGCGACCCTATTCGTTGCTGACGCCGGACGTACCCTGGGAGATGCCGTACGGTCCTGTAACCGTCAATATGTACGCGCTGGTGGCGGCACGTCACATGTACGAATACGGCACGACCAGCGAACAACTTGCCTGGATCAAGGTCGCAGCCGCCGCGCACGCCCAGCACAACCCACACGCCATGTTGCGCGAGGTCGTCACGGTTGAACAAGTGCTGGCGTCGCCGATGATTTCCGATCCGCTGCGCAAGCTCGACTGCTGCGTGGTCAGCGACGGCGGTGGTGCATTGCTTGTCGTACGCCCCGAGATTGCCCGCTCGCTGAAGCGCCCGGTGGTCAACATTCTGGGCAGCGGCGAAGCCGTCAAGGGCCAGTTGAATGGCCAGGTCGATCTGAACTGGTCAGCAGCAGCCTGGTCCGGGCCGCAAGCTTTTTCTGAAGCGGGGGTCACTCAGAGTGATATTCAGTACGCGTCGATTTACGACAGCTTCACAATCACCGTCTTGATGCAACTCGAAGACCTGGGGTTTTGCAAGAAGGGCGAAGGCGGCAAATTCGTCGCCGACGGCAATCTCATTTCCGGAGTCGGCAAGTTACCGTTTAACACCGATGGCGGCGGGCTGTGTAATAACCACCCGGCGAACCGGGGCGGTATCACCAAGGTCATCGAGGCGGTCCGGCAACTGCGCGGCGAGGCGCACGAAAAAGTACAAGTGCCCAACTGCAAGCTCGCACTGGCCCACGGCACCGGCGGTTTGCTTGGGTCGCGCCACGCGGGCGCAACTTTGATCATGGAAAGGGCGTAAACCATGGCCACCCCCTATGTCGATCGCCCGTTGATGGCGAACATTATTGATCCGGTCACCGAGCCTTTTTTCAAGGCCGCCAAGGAAGGTCGTTTTCTGATCAAACGCTGTACGAGCTGCGCCAAGCCGCATTGGTATCCGCGGCCGCTCTGCCCGTACTGCCTGGGTGAAACCGAATGGATCGAGGCCAGCGGTCGCGGTACGATCTACAGCGTCAGCGTGACCCGACGCGCCGGCCCGCAGGCCTACGCCATCGCCTATGTTCGGCTTGACGAAGGCGTGACCATGTTGACCAATATCGTCGATGCCGATTTCGACACCCTGAAGATTGGTCAGGCGGTTGCGGTGACGTTCAAGGCTACCGAAGGTGATGGGGTCATGCCGATGTTCAGGCCGGTTGGTTAGCAGCGGAATTCGCGCTGACCGCACGCGCCCTGTTGGCGCTCACCCAGCCCGATTCATGCCGTGCTTGAAGCGGAAGTCCTATCCCCGCTTTAGAACATCAAGCCTTGTCGCGATGGTATTCCAAGGGAAAGATAAAAATCCGGCGTCGCGCTCGATCGTCTTTTCTCCCGCATGAACAAGCCAACGTTGAGTTGCTTTTATGATCTCGCATCCATCGTAGAAACCGGCGCTGGGTACTGGACGGGAACTGCGCTTTACTTCGATTGCGATTCGCTCGTCGCCGCGTTCGCAAATCAGATCAATTTCAGCGCCGTGTTGCGTACGATAAAAGCTGTACTGCCATTCTGCCCCGAGCATATTGATGATTTGCTCGATCACAAATCCTTCGAAACTTGCCCCTACAACCGGGTGGCGCACGAGCATCGCTTCGTCAGTAATATCGATTAGCGCATGCAGTAGACCGCTGTCGCGGACGAAGACCTTGGGCGACTTGGTCAGCCGCTTGGTCGTTTTGCCACTCCACGCAGAAAGGCTGCGAACGTGGAAGAGCTCTAC
>JANORY010001204.1:0-3213 GCA_031415535.1 Burkholderiales bacterium
ACCCAAAATGGCGTTCGATGTGATTCATCAATGTCTGCTGACGATGGGGCACTACGGTTGGACCAAGGAGACGGCGCACCAGCAGCGGCTGCGCGATGTCATGGGACTCGAAATTGGCGATGGCACGGCCGGCGTCATGAAGTTAATCATTGCACGCCAGCGGCTTGGTCGTGTCGCTGTTCAATATTTGTAATTGGCGGAGCGCGTATGTCTTATCAATCGGTTTTTCGAGGCGAGTTGTTCAAGGGCCAAGTCGTGCTGGTCACTGGCGGGGGCAGTGGCATTGGCCGATGCACAGCGCACGAACTGGCCAGCCTGGGTGCGACTGTGGTGATCCTGGGTCGTAATGCCGAAAAACTGGCCGCAGTGGTCGACGAAATTACCGGTGACGCCGGCAAGGCATGGTCGCTGGTCTGCGATATCCGCGACGAATCGCTGGTTTGCGCTGCCATCGCTCAAATACTCAGCGAGCACGGTCGCCTCGACGGACTGGTCAATAACGCTGGCGGTCAGTATCGCAGCGCCGCCGAACAGATTTCGACCAAAGGGTTCGAGGCCGTGGTGCGCAATAATCTGACCGGCGGATTTATCGTTATGCGCGAGGTTTACACGCGATGGATGAAAGACCACGGCGGCGCAATCGTCAATATGATCGCCGACATCTGGCACGGCTGGCCGGATATGGCTCATTCCGGCGCTGCCCGTGGCGGCATGCATAACCTGACCGAATCACTGGCCTGTGAATGGGCTTCGTCTGGCGTTCGCGTCAATTCGGTCGCGCCCGGCGGCATTGCGTCCAGCGGTCTCGACACCTATGACGCAGCGGCGCAAGCGAAAATACTGGAGCACGCCCGCCGGGTACCACTGCAGCGCTTTGGCACCGAGGCCGAAGTGTCTGCTGCCATTGTGTTCTTGTTATCGCCGGCAGCAGCGTATATAACCGGTTCCTGCGTACGAATCGATGGCGGTGCGCCGAACGCGCGTCAGACCTGGAACTTGGTGCCGCACAGCGCAGTCGAGAGTTTCAGGGGTTTCACCGATCCAAGTTGCCTGATTTGCTGCTGAAGGAAATTTGAGGCCTGCGGCGTCGATTTCTGGTGACTTCAGGTCTCGGTATTCTCAGGTCTCGGTGTCGTCCAGATATTTGAGCAAATTGTCTTTCATGATGTGCAGCGCCTGAACGGTTGACTCCAGTTCCTTGTCATTCAGATTTAGCAGAATCTTCTGATTAAATTCATGATTGATCTTGCGCATCTTCTGGATCAGACGCTTACTTATCGGTTCAAGAAAAATCCGCTTGACCCGACGATCGGTGGCGTCCGATTCTCGGCGCACAAAAGCACTACGTTCGAGCCGGTCGATCAGACCACCCATCGCAACCTTGCCGACATCCAGTTCCTCGGCCAACCGAGTCTGGGTCATGCCGTCCTCGCGCGACAGATAGGCAATAACCCACCATTGCGATCGGGTCAGATTCAGCGGCTTTATGCAGCGGTCAAAGGCGCTGCGGCGCAGGCGTGAAACATCATGAATCAAATAATTGAGATGGAGTTCCCAGTCAATACTGTGCAGATTTTTTGGCATTCGCTTGGAATTATTATTGGCGGAACTCAGGGCTGGACTGGCGATCGAAACGGCTCAATATGACAGGCGTTGAAGTTTACACCCGCACCGTGCGCTCGCTGTTCTTGCTCTGTCTGTTCTTGCTCTTGTAATCTTGCCGTACGCTAGTGTATTATGCAGTACAGCAAAATAACGCGAAAAACATCCAGCGAGACAAACAATGCGGGGATTGCAAGGCAAACGGGCTATTGTCACCGGTGGTGGCAGTGGAATCGGTCAAGCTATTTGCCGGCGCTTGAGCGCCGAAGGCGTGGCAGTTGGTGTGTTCGATATTCGCTTGCCGGCCGCGCAGACAACAACCGAGTTGATCAGTGCCGCTGGCGGGCTCGCCTATCCGCTTGAATGCGATATTACCCAGTACTCGCAGGTGATCGCCGCCGTGGCTCAGTTCGAAGCGCTGGCCGGCGGCGGTAGCGATATTCTCGTGAACAATGCCGGCTGGGACGCGCCAATGCCGTTCCTTAAAACCGACGAAGCGTTCTGGCACAAGGTCGTGTCCATCAACTGGTTCGGTCCGATTCATATGACGCATGCGGTGGCCAAAGGCATGGCGCTTCGCAACCAGGGGCGAATCGTCAATATTGCGTCCGATGCTGGCCGGGTTGGTTCGACCGGTGAAGTGGTGTACTCGGGTTGCAAGGGCGCAACCATTGCCTTTGCAAAGGCGCTGTCGCGCGAGCTGGCCCGCAACAATGTTTTGATCAATACGATCTGCCCTGGCCCGACCGACACCCCGGCCATGGCGGGCTTTGTTGGGACTGGCGAGCAAGGCCAGAAGATTCGCGACGCGATGGTGCGGGGCGTGCCGCTGGGCCGTATTGGGTCGCCAGAGGATTACCCAGGACTGGTGGCGTTTCTGTGCAGTGACGATGCGTCATTCATGACCGGCCAGACCATCAGCGTTTCGGGTGGCTTGACCATGCACGGCTAGCGTTCAACCCCTCATCAAGATGAGGTCAGGTTCGACCATTCGTAATTGAACACCGAATGACGAGGATATGTGATGAGTAAAGCGTACCAGGATATCTTGTATGAAATCCGCGACGGAGTGGTTCGAATCACCATCAATCGCCCCGAGGTCTATAACGCGTTTCGACTGCGCACGGTGGAGGAACTCATCGAAGCCTTCACACAGGCGGGCGAAGAGAAGTCGGCCAATGTCGTCGTTCTGACCGGTGCCGGTGAAAAAGCGTTTTGTACCGGCGGCGACCAGAAATCGCATTTGAGTGATGACGGTCTTTATGGTCCTCGCGGCACGGTCGGAATGCCGATCGAGGAACTGCAAACCGCGATTCGCGATCTGCGCAAGGTTTCAATTGCGCGTGTTCAAGGGTACGCCATTGGCGGTGGCAACGTTTTCGCGACCCTTTGCGATCTGACAATTGCCTCTGAGAAAGCCGTGTTCGGCCAGGTCGGACCCAGCGTCGGGTCGGTCGATCCGGGATGGGGGACTGCTTACTTGGCCCGTGTTGTCGGTGAGAAGAAGGCCCGCGAAATGTGGTTCCTGTGTCGTCGTTACCCGGCTGCCGAAGCGGCCGCCATGGGTCTGGTCAACAAGGTCGTGCCACACGATCAGCTCGATGCCGAAGT
>JANORY010001205.1:0-1901 GCA_031415535.1 Burkholderiales bacterium
CGGCACTGGAAGTATGGTTGCGGGCGGCACCTCTCATCGGTTACAAGAGTCTGCTGCTGGCGAACCAGGAATTGCTGCAGCACTCGGCCGGCGTGTTCGGGTTAGGGGCGGTTGCCAACGAAGTGGTACGGGCCAGTGACAGCCGACAGTTTGCGTTTGCATTGCCGGATGAAGGCTATTTCGAATCCTTGAGCCGGCGCTACACCAGTACGGCCGACCGCCAACGCGTCGCCGATCTGGTCTTGCAATCGCTTGATCCCTTTGTTCGCGGCCCACGGGGCACCGACTTGCCAGTGGCACTGCCCGATCCCTGCTTTGAGGACAGTGCGGCGTTGGCACCCCATCGGTATCGCAAGCGTGGTGCTACCGAATTAACTGAAGATTTGCAGTCCTGGCAGGCGTTTGACCTCGGCTCAATTCACTCATTGGCCGAATCAAGCCAACAACCCGGCCTGCAACCCGACAACCCAGCGTTGTGTACCGGTAGTGAGCGTCGTGCTTTGGGATGGGGTGCCATCAGCTCCGGTCGTGACACCGAACTCTCTCTAGGCGCTTCGGCAGATGCCGATTCGCGCATCAATCCGAATGCACGTCAGCAAGCGTTGGCCGAACTAGCCGAGCGACACGAACCGCTAATCGCAGGCTATGACGGCATCTCCGCTGTGCGCGAGATTAGTGAACGCTTTTTGTCATCGGCGCAGCCGATCAGTGCGCCGGTTGCGGTTCTGGCGCGCAAGGACCAAAACCGTTTGAGTGCCAGCCGCCTGACCGATCAATTTGAAGGACGATTACGCTTGAGTGCGAGTTTGCCGAACCAAAGGCTTTGGGCATTGTCGGCGGCCAGCACCTATTTCAAACGGCCGCCGACCTTTGGCCCAGGCGGCGAAGCCGATGACGAGATAGAGCTCGCCAGTCTGTTTAATCCTTTCTGGCAGGCGCGCCTGCAAGCACCGACCGATCAGCAACATGAGCGTGCGTACCGTTATGCGAACTGAGACCGCACGAGTCATGCCGAGCCTGCGGCCGGCTTGGGGCAGGACACTAGCGCGTCAGCGCGGCCAGGCACTGATTGAACTCTTGATCGCCGCGATCGTATTGCTACCGCTCCTTTGGGCGGTGGTGCTGCTCGGTAAATATCTGAGTATTCAGGACTCGACCATCAACGCATCGCGTTGGCTGGCCTTTGAATGCACGGTGCGTGGGTCCGATTGTCTATCGAACCCAACTGAGCTGACCGATGCAGCGCAGCTTTGGGCGCTACACTTCTCGGCGGTCGACACGGCCATTCAAAGCCGCCCCGGCGCAGCAGGTCCCTCTTTCGCGTTAAACGCCAATCCACTGTGGACCGATAACCGTCAGCGACGGCTGCTGACAGGCGCGGCAAGCGTTCAGTCGAGCATCACCGAGGATAGCTTTGATGCCGGCGCATCGGTTGCCCTGTCCGGGCCGGGTTCGGTCACCTCAAACACTGCCCTGATGGCGCAGGCCGGACCCGAACGCTTTGGACTTTCGCCCCGTTCTGGTTTGCTACGGTTTGCAGTTCAGGCCCGCACCGAATCGGTCGGCGGATCGTTCGTTACACCCATCGCCGTGCAAACGGGCTCTGGCCTGTCGGTACCTGCCTTAACCCTGTCGGCGCGATCGGCGATCCTGGTTGATTCCTGGAATGCCAGCGGTTCTTTGGGGGCCGATCCCGACAGCGTTGAGTCACGTGTGTCACAGGCGCGAGATCCACTCGCCTTGGCAGACGGTTCTGAACAGCAAGACTACGCTGCGATTCGTTTTTGGTTACGGCAGCTCGGCAGCGCCGGATTGGAGCCTGCTGCGAACCAGTTTGAATTCCGATCACTGGCGGTTGACGTTCTCCCGCACGATCGATCGATGAGGCAGCCATGAACATC
>JANORY010001206.1:0-1475 GCA_031415535.1 Burkholderiales bacterium
GTTCGCGCAGCAAGGCGTGAACCGGCGCGCGGGAAAGATCGTCGATCTCGATAATCATGTTGTCCGCTCGTCGCGACTCGTCTGCAATCGCCTCAGTGTAGTCTTCGACCATTAGATCGGTCACTCGGGTCTTGTTTTCTGCCCTATCCCACGCCCATCGGTGCGGAGCTTCAATTCTGACGGAATCCGAAACGTGGAACAATACCCGTTCCGATCAAATTGAACAAAGGAAACACATGGCACGTGTACGCTGTATTACCGAGATGGGAATGGGTGTCGACGTTCATGGTCGCGATGCCACCAAAGCAGCCCGCCGTGCGGTGTCCGATGCGATCCGGCACAGCAGCATCGGATTTTTTCGAATGCTGGGCAAGACCGCCAACGACATGTTTGTCGACGTCACAATTGGCGTGCCGGATCCCGACTCGGTTGACACTGCGGCGGTAGCAACTGAACTGCCTTACGGAACCGTCACAGTAATCGCCATTAAGGGTGGATTGGAAATTCCGTCGGACCGCGGCACCGACTCGATCATCATTGCCAATGCCGCCGTGGTAGTAAGTCTGGATGATGGCCAGACCCAGGAGCCAGTCGCCAATCGATTCATTGGTCGATGATTACCGTGACCGCGCCAACTCAAGCACATTCTTTGAAACAAGCTCCAAAAAGGCAATGATCTGTTCCCGGCTCACCGTTGGAAAGCCTTCGAGAAACTCGTCGATCGATTCGCCGCCCTCTAGGTAGTCAATAAAGACGCGCACAGGCACCCTGGTACCTCTGAACACGGCGGCTCCGCTCATCACTTCCGGGTCAATGCTTACTGGCGGATTGGTCATGCCGTCGATCCTAACATTCGTCACGGAAAAACTAAATCAATCGGTTCGCTTCAAGGGTCAACGCAATCGCCTCCAAGAGCAACTCGCGCGCTTCTTCCAGCGTTTCGGCTTGTATGTTTGCGCCAGGAAGCTCCTCGACGAAACCGATGTAGCCTTGCGCAACCCTTTCGTATACCGCCGTCAATTGCATCGCATACCCCCGCTGTGTCGAAGCCAGTGTATCGTCCCAGTCGAACTGCAAATTAGCCTTCCTACTTTGAACGAAGTGGAAATTTTTCGGGATTGCGAATCGATTCGACAGACAAATCGATTTCGAGCTCTGGCAAATACAGGTGGTCGGCCGTTGGCCACTCGACTTTCGTCAGTTGCTCAATTGTTGCTTTCATAAACCACGGAAACTCGTCGAACAGCACCAATAACTCTTCGTCGCCGAGAAGCACCCAAAAACCGTGCCTCGATACGTTTGTGACTTCAGCTACCAAAGTGTTTGAGCCAGGCAATGTCGATCTCCCGAAGATGCGCCTCGACGACGATCTTTGGTTCACGCTGCTGTAACTTGCTCAAGCCGACCGACCACACCAAAATGACGTTCGGCTTCAGCTAGAACTTCGCTTCACTATCCGGATGTGCTACGTGCAC
>JANORY010001207.1:0-2577 GCA_031415535.1 Burkholderiales bacterium
CCGAAGGCCCAGTGTGGTTGGGCGATACCCGCAGCCTTATATGGAGCGATGTGCCCGGCAACCGGATGTATCGCTGGGACGAAGAGCGCTCGAGTACTTCGATTTTTCGCGCGCCGTCGGCGCATGCTAATGGCAACACGCGCGATCGCCAGGGTCGGCTCGTGACCTGTGAGCACGGCGCGCGGCGCGTCTCGCGCACCGAATACGACGGCCGCGTGACCACCTTGGTGGACTCGTTTGAGGGGCGACGGCTGAACTCGCCGAACGATGTGGTCTGTAAATCCGATGGCTCGATCTGGTTTACTGACCCGAGCTTCGGCATCCTCGGTTTTTATGAGGGCGAAAAGTCGCCGCCGCAGTTGCCGACCCAGGTCTACCGGGTCGATAGTTTGGGACAGATGAGCGTTGTCGCTACCGGCATCAACATGCCCAACGGATTGGCATTTTCACCGGATGAAGCGCTGCTGTACATCGTCGAATCGCGCTCGGTGCCGCGCAAGATTTTGGCCTACGACGTCATTGACGGCGTAACGCTGGCCAATCCGCGTGTGCTGATCGATGCCGGTCCGAAGGGCACACCGGACGGATTTCGGGTCGACATCGACGGTAACTTGTGGTGTGGTTGGGGCATGGGCGAGGCTGGGCTCGACGGCGTGCATATCTTCAACGCATTGGGCAAGCTGATTGGCCGTATCGATCTGCCCGAGCGCTGCGCCAACGTCTGCTTCGGCGGGGTTCATCGCAATCGCCTGTTTATGACCGCGAGTACCTCGGTCTACTCGCTGTATGTCAACACACAAGGCGTCGCGTATTGTTGAACATTGATGATTCGCCTCAGGATGCCGGCTTGTAATACGCCTCAACTTTACCCTTGAGTTTAATCAGGATCGGTCGCCCACGGCGGTCGATCGCGCGGCCCGCAGCCACCTTGATCCAGGCTTCGCTGATGCAGTACTCCTCAACGTCTGAGCGCTCAACACCTTTGAATCGAATGCCGATCTCGCGGCGCAACGCAGCTTCGTTGTAGTGCGCGCTGGTCGGATCGATGCTCAGGCGGTCCGGCAAAACGTCTTCGGGACATTGGACCGGGCTGGGGACTGGGTTGGCGCTGGATGAACTCGTCATGGGGCATTCACTGAACGGGGAAGCGCCGCCATTGTGCCTTATTCCAAAACGCACTAGCACGTTGCTCTGAATCGGGCGCTGGCATGGTGTTTGCGTTCGAGCGTCCATGTTCTCGTCGCTCGTTCAAGATTTCCCGCTGCACCTTTATGAATCGACCGGCGGCGCAATTGCGCGGTGGGTGCACCACGTCGGTGCTGCATTGGTGCATAACTTATCCTCAGTCTTGAAATTGGAGTATGTTCATGAAGCCTGAAAATCCAACCCCTGCCAACGATTCCTTGGCCAGCGCCTACGATCCGTACGATGCCGGGCGACCCTTGATGTTGCGGTGCGCCTGTGGTGTGGACCATGCCTCGGGCAATCAACGCGCCTCGGGTATTCAACACGCACCGACCAGCCTGCAATCCACCAGCGCCGCCGAAACCTTGTCACGGGAGTTTATCGAGGCGAGTCTGGTCAAGGCCCTGTTTCCGCAGGAACGCATTCGGCGCGCCTTCATGAAGGCAGTCGGGCGGCGTGGGGCCATGGCAGCGATTGCCAGTGTGGTGCCGCTCGCCTCACTGCAAGCGATGGCACAGGAGAAAAAAGCACCCGAGAAGAAGGATCTGAAAGTCGGCTTTATTGCAATCGCCTGCGCCACACCGCTGATCATGGCCGACCCGCTCGGTTTCTATAAGGCACAAGGCCTGAATGTTCAATTGAACAAGACCGCTGGTTGGGCGCTGATTCGCGACAAGATGTTGAACAAGGAACATGATGCTTCGCATTTTCTGAGCCCGATGCCGCTGGCCATCTCGATGGGCTTGGGTTCGACCCAGGTGCCGATGAATGTGGCGACCATTCAAAACACCAACGGCCAGGCCATCACCTTGCACATCAAGCACAAGGATCGGCGCGACCCGAAGACCTGGAAGGGGTTCAAGTTTGCCATTCCCTTCGAGTACAGCATGCATAACTTCTTGCTGCGCTACTACCTGGCGGAGGCCGGAGTGAATCCGGATACCGATGTTCAATTGCGCGTCACACCGCCGCCAGAAATGGTTGCTAATCTGCGCGCCGGCAACATCGACGGATTTCTCGGGCCGGACCCGTTTAATCAGCGCGCCGTTTATGACGAGGTCGGTTTTATCCACCTTCTGTCGAAGGAAATCTGGGATGGACACCCGTGCTGCGCATTCGGGGTCAGCGATGACTTCATCAAACAGAATCCTGCCACTTATGCGGCTCTGTATCGCTCGGTTCTGACCGCCTCGGCGATGGCTCGCGACCCAAAGAATCGTGAACTGATTGCCAAGGTCATCAGCCCGGCGGCCTATTTGAATCAGCCCGAGACGGTGGTAACCCAGGTCCTGACCGGCAAGTTTGCCGATGGCCTGGGCGGCATCAAGAACGTTCCGGATCGCGCCGACTTCGATCCGGTGCCGTGGCAAAGCATGGCGGTCTGGATGCTCA
>JANORY010001208.1:0-2840 GCA_031415535.1 Burkholderiales bacterium
CGGCACCGAAGCAGCCGACAGAATCCTCGACTCGATGGGTAAGTCGATTCTCTCCAAGCGCGTGACCGATGACTTCGTGCGACTTTAGATTGGCGCTACCCAGGTTTCGTGTTCGCGCTTTGGTGGGTGATGATCGAACCTAGGTGACGACGCTGCCGGTTTCCAAACGTCATTTTTTGTTGGGAAACAACATTAAGTCCATGATTAATATGTGGCTTTTGTCTATAAAGTTCCATGGGATGTTGTTTAAGAACTTCCGAAATTACGGCTTTATCCGAGACGAAATTCCTTAGTCGAAGTATTTTGAGATTGTAGTGAGTAAATTTAATCACTACTATCATCAATATGATTCAAGTCAAGTTTCAGCGCCCTGTCGGAACGCTCGTGGCGGCTCGTCTCGCCGAGGCGCCTGAACGCATTCAAATTCTTTCGGGTCCTCGACAGGTTGGAAAGACGACGCTGGTCGACCAAATCCTCAATCGGACGGATCGGCCCGTCGGATCACGCGTTCTGTTGGCCGCCGAACCGTCGCCCAATGAAATTGAAACTGTTCTGGGATGGACCAGGCCGCTACACATCGACGCCGAATGGTTGGTTTCTCAATGGTCTCGCGCTGAGGCTTCCGCCAAAGTTTGGGAAGACTCCGACAATCTGTTCGCCAAAACGATGCCCTTCGTGCTGGCGATTGACGAAATCCAGTGGTTATCTCAATGGTCAAGTTTGGTCAAGGGCTTGTGGGATCGTAGCCAGGCGAATGGCGTGCGCATGCATGTTTTGCTGCTTGGTTCTTCGCCGCTGCTGATGCAGAAAGGCTTGACGGAAAGTCTGTTGGGCCGTTATGAAGTTCTGCGAATGGGACATTGGTCCTTCGATGAGATGAACCAAGCATTTGGCCTCACTCTAGAACAGTATCTGTATTTCGGAGGTTTTCCGGGAAGCGCCGGCCTTATCAATGACGAACTGCGGTGGCGTGACTATGTGCGGTCCTCGTTGATCGCCCCCAACATCGAGAAAGACATTTTTGAGATGTTCAGGGTGGACAAGCCCGCGCTGCTGCGCGAACTATTTAGCCTCGGCTGCGCCTATTCGGGCCAGATTATGGCGTTGGACAAGGCTAAAGGCCGACTGGGCGGTCACACCCTCACGCTGAGTCACCAGTTGACACTTCTGTCACATGCCGGACTCCTGACTGGGCTACATAAATACGCCGGCCAAATGGTTCGCAGTCGCCAGTCGCCCCCCAAATTCATGGTTCACAACACCGCGCTCATAAGCGCCATGGGCAGCCATGGTTTCGATGAAGCCCGCGCAGACCGCAGCCACTGGGGACGCGTTGTGGAAAGTGCGGTCGGCGCACACCTGATAAACACGGCCGACGGCGATACCCGGATATTTTATTGGCGCGACGGCGACGACGAAGTGGATTTTGTAGTTGAACGCCACGGTCGTTTAGCTGCGATCGAAGTGAAGTCGCGTCGCGACGTTAGTCGCCATCGTGGACTCGACCTATTTCACCAAGGGTACCCGCAAGCACGCCCGCTATTGGTGGGCGGCGACGCGATGCCGTTGGGAGAATTCCTGCGCCGCCCTGCGGCGGATTGGGCTCTGTGATGAGCCCTCGCGCGAGCGCTGACCTGGGCGCCAATCTGTACATCCCACGCCGCGCCACCGAATCGCGTGCCGACGGGCACGCTGATACGCGGCCGTTGGCAGAATGGCGTGACGCTGATGCGTTCGTCTTACTCGGCGATCCGGGCGCAGGCAAGAGCGAGTCGCTACGCGCCGAGGCCAAAGTCAATGACGACGTCTACCTTAGTGCAAGAGATTTCATTGCTCTGGGAAGCGAGGCAGTGGATGTCGGCAAAACCCTTTTTATCGATGGACTGGATGAAATGCGCGCCGGCCGCGCGGACGGTCGCGTGCCTCTGGATGAGATCCGTTCGCGACTCAAGCAGCTAGGTCGGCCGCGCTTCCGGCTTGCTTGCCGTGAGTATGACTGGCGCGCCCAGACCGACTTAGCCGCCCTGAGTAAGGTCGCGCCTGGCGGCGTCGTTCAAGAACTGCATCTCGAGCCGTTGTCGCGCGACGAACAGTTTCAATTGCTGCGGGCTCGGCCTATAGAAGTGCCGGATACCGAGGCGTTCTTGCAGCGTGCCGACCAACTCGGGCTCGCGAATCTGTTCGGCAACCCACTGTTGCTGGATTTGACGATTCGCGCGGTTGCCGCTAACGGCCATTGGCCGGACACGCGGTGTGCGATCTACGAGCTCGCTTGTCGCGAACTTGCCACAGAGCATTCGGTTGCCCACCTTGACGCCATACCGCTCGGACCAGGCGTCGTCGATCGCCTGCTCGACGACGCTGGACTGCTCTGTGCGCTATTGCTGTTAAGCGGCAAGGTCGCGCTTACTCGAGAACGAAACGGCTCTGCTATGTCTATCGCGTTGCATACGCTGCCCTCAGAACTGCAATTGCACGATGCCAGCGCTGCGCTGGCCAGCAAGGTATTCGTCACAACCGCTGGCGAGTCCGTGCCGCGCCACCGAAGCGTCGCTGAGTATCTCGCTGGCCGTATCATCGCGCGCTTGTTGGTGAAGGGTCTGCCTCTCAGTCGCGTATTGGCGTTAATGCAGGGTGGCGATGGCGGCGTCGTCGAGCCGCTGCGCGGCCTGCTGGGTTGGATGGCGGTGCACGACCTCAGCAACCGCGACTGTCTGATCCGATTAGACCCGCTCGGTTTGGTGCTCAACGGCGACGTTGCGACGTTCACAATTACTGAAAAGCGTCTATTGCTAGAAGCGCTGCGCGACCAAGCTCAGCGCAATCCTTGGTTCCGAAAT
>JANORY010001209.1:0-2618 GCA_031415535.1 Burkholderiales bacterium
GCTCGGCGAGATGTAAATCATGAAGCGTATGAACTCATCGGCTTATCGTCAGAAGGGTACCGCGTTGATCGTTGCGTTGATCGCGCTGGTCGCGATGATCTCGGCCGGCTTTGCGCTGTTCCGCTCGGTCGACACGGTCAATATGGCGGCAAACAACTACCAGTTTGTCCGCTCGGCGCAACAAGGCGTTGATCTGGCGTTGAATGAATCCTTGCTCGCCTACATGCAGGCGCACCCGAACGCCGGTCTGCGCGTCATGGATCGCAACTGGACGAATCTCGATGTCAATTACCACGCCACGCAACAACCGCAAACGGCCGATGGCATTCCGACACTGATGACCGCGCTTAGTGCGCCGGCCTGGAGCAGTGCCGGCCCGGTTGCGACCGGCTGGCCAGGCGAGCAAATTGATCCATCGTCGCAGCAACTGCGCCGTTATGTCATCGAGCGGATGTGCAACAACACCGGAATCGCAACGGCGGCCAATTGCCGTTTGTACTTGTTCGAATTTAATCAGAATGGCTATCAGGTTAATGGCGGCGGCAACTCGGGCAGCAGCAGCGAGTCGCTGCCGTTCATTCGCATTACGGTACGAATTGACGGACCGAGAAATTCGGTCGCGTATGCGCAAATGTTCGTCAAGGCTGAGTAAACAGAATGTTCGATCCCCCACGCAGGGGTTTGAGGAGTTAGGAAAATGAGCAATTCACGATCCACGTCTAAGTTCGTCAAGTCCATGAAGTTTGGCTTGGCATTGGTGTTAGCCAATCTGGTCTGGCCGATGACGGCCAGCCACGGCCAGGCGGTGCCGACCGGGCCGGTGGCGCTCGCCAATGTGCCGCTGTTCTCCAGTGTGGTGGTGCAACCGAACGTGATGTTCACGCTGGATAATTCCGGCTCGATGGGCTGGTTCTATGCACCCATGTGGGTCAACGGCAGCCAGGGCCGACATTGCACAACCAATTTCGAGTACAACAATCTGTACTACAACCCGAACTTGTTGTACTTCCCGCCGATCACCGCGACCGGTGGCCGTTTACCGAACTCGAGCTACACCAGTGCCTGGCGCGATGGCTTTCATACCGGCGACGGCACGATCAATCTGTCGACCCAGTATCCGGCCGTGGGTAGCTTTAACCTCGACGGCGGCAGCCCCTCGAATGGCGGCGCGTTCTACATGATTCACAACACCGTTGTGCCGGTTCCCGATGTCAACGGCTGCCCGCAGAATGCTGCTTATACAACCGTCAATGTGAACCTGCTTACGGCCGCACAAAAGACTAATTTCGCCAACTGGTACAGCTATTATCGGTCGCGGATTCTGTCGATGAAAACCGGCGTCGGTGAGGCATTTCGAACCGTTGACGATAAATTTCGGGTCGGTTTTCACACTATTAACAACCCCGGTGGTGGTGGTGATACCGGTCGCTTTTTGGCGGTCAATACCTTTGTCGGCGCGCATCGCACGGCCTGGTATCAAGCGCTCTATGACCAGCGGGTTCTGGGCGGCACCCCCCTACGGGCGTCGCAATGGCGGATTGGCGAATATTTCAAGAGCGCCCGTAGCCCCTCCAATGGCGCTACCCTGACCGGCAGCAACGATCCGATTCAATTCAGTTGCCAACAGAACTATCATATTTTGTCGACGGACGGCCAGTGGAATGGCGCTGCCGCGTCAGCACCGCATGACAATGGCAACTACGACAATGTTCTGCCCAACGACGCGGCATTGCTCGCAGTACTCGGTAAAGAGTTCAGTACCACCTTTCTGGCCGGCGACCCCTGGCCGGCACCATATCGCGAGAAGGCGGGTTCACCGTCGGTGGGCACCCTGTCCGATCTGGCCGCCTACTACTGGATGACCGACTTGCGGACGACGATGATCAATAACGTGTCGACCAGCTCTGGCAACCTGGCCAACTGGCAACATATGGTGACGTTTGGCGTGGCGTTCTCCGAGCAGGGGACCATCCCCTATCCGAGCGGCCTGGTCGCCGTGGCATCGGGGGCCAGCGAATGGCCCGTGCCGGCACCGGACTCGGGTGCGGCAATTGATGATCTCTGGCATTCCGCGTTGATCGGCCATGGCCAGTACTTTAACGTCAAGTCGCCGATTGAATTAATGAGCGCACTCGGCCGTGCCTTGAACGAAATCCGGGCACGCGCCGGTTCGGCGGCCGGTGCCGAATTCAGTGGTGCCGATCTGACGGCACCGGGCGATGCGGTAGCCTATCGCCCGGGCTTCTCGGCCGGTGATTGGTCGGGCGATTTGCGCGCCTACCCGGTCGATGTAACGACCGGTGTGGTCAGCACCTTGAAGCATTGGTCAGCGCAAGAACTGCTCGATGCAAAAGTGCTGCCGGCTGGTACGGGCGGTGGTTGGCAGGTCAATCGCAAGATCGCCACCTGGCGCAGCGATCTGGGCGTTGGGGTACCGTTCTATTGGTCTAATTTGTCGCCCGCGCAGCAGGCAACCATCAACAGTAATCCGGTGGTCGGCTCACAGCTCATCGACTTTTTGCGCGGCGATCGATCGAACGAAGATGCCGGTGCGTTGACCAAAATGTTTCGCCAGCGCACCTCGGTACTGGGCGATATTACGAACTCCGAGCCACGCT
>JANORY010001210.1:0-4196 GCA_031415535.1 Burkholderiales bacterium
TTTTCCGTCGCGCCCAAGCCAATAGCCCGGAAACGGAAATTCCGGCCGAGGCATTTCCGTCAACTCGAGCGCCTCGCAGTAGAAGCGCTTGGTCTTCTCAATATCGTTGGCACGAACAAAATAATGATTTAGCTCAGTCAGTGGCATATTGGTGTGCTCCGCGTTCAGGAAACGCCGTTGGCCTTGAACCAGGCCAGCATTTCCGTCCATGCCGCATCGGCCGCTTCCTTGCGATACGACGGTCGATAGTCGGCATGAAACGCATGCGGCACATTCGGATACAGGATGAACTGGCTCGCCTGGCTGTTCTTGTTGCCGGTCTTGAGCACCTCCTGCATCTTCGCCACCGCTGCGACCGGAATACCGGTATCGGCACCCGCGTACAAGCCGAGCACCGGCGCATTCAAGGCACCTGCAACATCAGTGGGTGTGCGCGGCATGGCAGGAGGCATCGGGTTCAGACCGCCGTACCAGGACACACCGGCCTTGACCTTTTTGCTGTGCGCCGTATACATCCACACCGTGCGACCGCCCCGGCACATGCCGGTAATGCCGAGTTTGCGGGCGTTGACTTTGGCTTGCTTTTCAACGAATTCGACAACGCTGTCCAGGTCCGCGAGCATTTGCGTATCTTCGAGCTTGTTCGCGCTGGCTAGTACCTCCCGTATTTCGGTTAGCTTCGAGAGGTCGCCGTAGCGAAAGAACGGATCGATCGTGACGCCGACATAACCGAGTTTGGCCAGCCGCCGGCAGATGTCCTTCTGGTATTCATGCATACCGAAGATTTCCGGAATCACCAGCACCGTCGCGTACTTGCCGGCCTTGGCCGGTGCCGCCATGTAGCCTGGCATTTGCCCGCCACTGACGGCCACCTTGATGTCGCCTGCATCCAGGCCATCGGCCGGTGTGCGGATCACGGTCTGTGCAACCACCGGCCCGGCCGACAGCGCAAAGCCGACCGACGCGCTCGAGGCGAGAAAACCACGTCGATTAAAGGCCACTTCGGGGACCAGACTTTCCATCTGCGGGTCGTCGAACTTGAGTTTATTCTCGAGCATGTCGGGTATCTCCTTTGAATAATCCAAAAGCATAACCGATCGCGGACCGGTTGGTGCGAAGTGCCCGGTCGATGAATTTGAGCGCAGTTTGATATGCTCGGCGCGAATCATCGGCCCACGAGGTGTGTTTTGTCTACAGTTTTGGCAGTTATCTGGGATTTCGGCGGCGTCATTTCGTCGAGTCCGTTCGAGTCGTTCAATCGCTTTGAGTTGGAGCAAGGTCTGCCGAAAGACTTTCTGCGGACCGTCAACGCGACCAACCCGCACGACAACGCCTGGGCCAAGCTTGAGCGCAGCGAGTTTGATCCGCCAGCCTTTGATGAAGCGTTCGCGCAAGAGAGCCGTGCGCTGGGGCATGAAGTGCGGGGCGCTCAGGTGCTGCCGCTGCTGAGCGGTGCCATTCGACCAGAGATGGTCGAGGCCTTGCGCCGTATCAGCGCGCGTCTGAAAACCGGCTGCATCACGAATAACTTCAAGGCGATGGATCGTAGCCCCATGGGCAGCTTGTATCGGGGTGAAATCATGGACTTGTTCCATCATGTCATTGAGAGCGCCAAGATCGGGCTTCGTAAACCCGACCCAAGAATCTATCGCTTGATGACCGAGGCCTTGCAAGTGGCGCCGGAAGATTGTGTCTATCTCGATGATCTTGGCATCAATCTGAAGCCGGCGCGTGACATGGGCATGCGCACCATCAAGGTCGGCGAAGCGGGCCCGGCCTTAGCGCAATTGCAGGACTGGGTTGGCTTCGATTTGGGTGTTGGTTCGGCTCAGACTTGAGCGAAATCGGCAACACCGCAGACCGTGAGTCGGCACGCATTCGGGCCGACCTGCGATGGCTGTTGTTGTCACCGAACCTGCTCGATGATCGCGTTGCCGAACACTACAGTCAGCCAGGCGATGCCCTGGCGATTCAACACTTCAGTGGCTCGGAGCGCGTAGCCATTGAAGATTGGCTAGCCCGACTCGAGATACCTGCCGAGCTGTTGGCCGGCACAGCAAAAGCGGGCCAGCAACGGCTGGGTCGTTACGCCGAGCGGCTGCTCGGCCTTTATCTGCACGAAGGGCCGCAGCATCGTTCGTTGGCGACCCATCTGGCCTTGCGTTCTGCCGGCAGTTCCGGGCAAACGCGGGGCGAGATCGATGCCCTGTTGACGGATTCAGCCGGAACCCACTGGCATTGGGAATTGGCGGTCAAGTTTTATGTGTGTATCAGCCATTCGCCGACCGCCGATGCAAATGAATTTATTGGCCCCAATCGCCGCGATTCGTTGGCTAACAAGATCGACAAATTAATGGGTCGGCAATTGCGACAAACGCCGCCGGCGCCGTGGGATGAAATGCATTGGCGGCGCGCGGCCTTTGTGCGTGGCATGATTTTTTATCGCTATGGACATGCGATGGCGCGCTGCGATGCGCTGTCGCAAGATCACTGCCGTGGCTGGTGGCTGCCCGCCGATTCGCCGGATGAATTACCTGACCAGGCATACGCGTCGGTGCCGCGATTGCAATGGATGGTACCAACGCCGCTCAGCAATCCGGCGATGGTGCTGGAAGGCCGCAGGGCGGTTGCGGCGCATCTGGATCGGTACCGGGCCGCAGCAGCGACCCGGGGATCGAACGCGGAATCAGCCGAAATGTTGGTCCGCCTGCAGTGGACTGATGGCGCTTGGCAGGAGCAGGATCGGGGTTTCGTCGTGTTCTGGAACTAATGAAAAAGTACGATAAAGGTAAGCTCGATAAACATTGACACTGCGGAGTCTCTCCGGTTCAATGGAATCGAGATCGGTCTGGTGACAGCGACATTCCATCGCGAAGAAGAATCAAAAACCAAGGAGGAGACTATGCGAGTTGCTTTTCGCGCCCTGTTGCGCTGCTTTGTTGCGTTGACCGCAGCCGTTTCATTCGGAGTTGCCGCTCAGGCACCGATTACCTTGCACGGTGCCGTGCAATTTAACGATGATCATGCGTTCAACAAGTCGCTGTTGAAGTTCGAAGAGCTGGTCAAGAAGTATTACGGCAAGCCGATCAATTTTGTGCTGCACCGCAACAGCGAACTGGGCCTCGAGAAGCAGTATTTCGAGTACATGGCGCAGGGCAAGGCGGTCGACTACGGCATCGTGTCGCCAGCGCACATGTCGACCTTCTCCAAAGCGGCCCCGTTCATTGATGCGCCGTTTCTGTTCCGCGATCTCGATCACTGGAACAAGGTGCTGGACGCCGATTTGCTGAAGCCGATCGCCGACGAAATCAACCAGAAGGCCGAGGTCATGCTGATCGGCTATGCGGGCGGTGGAACGCGCAACATCTTCGCCAACAAGCCAGTGCGAAACTTGGCCGAAGCAAAGGGGCTCAAGGTACGAGTGCAGGGTGCGCCCATCTGGAGCCGCACATTTGCGGCGGTCGGCATGTCGCCGACCGTCATTGCCTACAACGAGGTCTATAACGGTATCCAGAGCAACGTGCTTGCGGCTGGCGAGAACGAAGCTGCCGGTGTGGAAACGATGAAATTTTACGAGGTCGCGCCTAACTTGAACATGACAATGCACGCGATCACGATCCGACCGATCGCGTTTTCAGGAAAGGTTTTCAAGAAACTTCCGCCGGATCTGCAGGCGGCCATCCTCAAGGCCGGCAAGGAAGCTGGTGCCTACGGTCGGCAGGTTGAGTCGAGCGAAGACACGGCGAAACTCGATGCGCTGGAAAAGGCCGGCAAGCTCAAGCGGATTCCGTTCGCCGATCGCGCTGCGATGAAGGCGCTGGTCGATCCCGTTATGGCGGCGTACGCGAAGGAAATTGACGCCGAGAAAATTTATCAACAGATTAACGCAATGAAATAGTTGATTTTCGCTCGGCTTTTCGCTCGACTTGACGCCGCAACCGGTGGCACCGGCCGCGGCGTTTTTGTTTGTCTAAAGGAGTATTCATGGCCGGCTCGGTTTCGCCCGGACCCAGTGTCTGGCGCAAGGTCACGGCAGCGTATGCCTGGCTCTTGTCACAGTTGATTGTCGTGTCGCTGGTGGTACTGATTGTTCCGGTGACCTTGCAGATTTTTGCGCGTTATACGAGCTTTGTTCCGACCTACATCTGGACTGAAGAACTTGCCCGGTTCGTCTTCATCTGGACCATCATGCTCGG
>JANORY010001211.1:0-3167 GCA_031415535.1 Burkholderiales bacterium
ACAACAGCAGCAGCAACAGCGCACCCGTCAACAGTTGCATCATCAGGACTTCTCTACCAAAGTCTTAATGCCACTTTGTGATTGCTGGCTGGCCGTCAGTCCCGCTTGAAAGCTCACCGCCACTTGAAAGATCTCCGTCTGGGTTCTGAGCGCCTGATTCATGACCGCCTCGAGTTGAGCGGCCGGCGTGGCGGCGTTCTTGGCGCTGTTGAAGCTGTTGGCGCGAACGGACAGTTGCGCTTCAACTGGCTGACTCAGCCGCCCCCGCATCGCCGAGAAGTCTGCGCGCAAACGATCGACCATCTGCGCCATGCCGCTGTTGGTGCCGTGTTCCCGCGCGGCGTTCGATAAGCTCATGCCCAACTCGGCCTTGGCAGCCGGCGAAATCTGAACCATCAACTGGCGCTGAACCGGCGGCGCAGCCAACGCAGCGGATTCAAGGGTAGCGACTGAGCTTGCAGCCGACACTGCGGTAATGTCCATCAGGATTTACTCCGATTCTTCCTGCGCTTGCTTCATTCGAATACTGATCTGCTCGCTCTGTCGCCGGATCTCATCGCGGGCCAGCACGAAGCTGGTCAGGGCGACGTGAACCGTGAGCTCGGCCATCAATTCCGCAACCACGAGATCGCTTTCCAAGGGCGCGACATCGCCGGCTGCGAGATCCTTGGCGGCGATGGCCCGTGACGATTCTGCAGCCGGTGGCCAAGCGGTGGCCGAATTGGCGGTGCCAGGTGCGGATACTGCCGATACTGCGTCTGCCATGATTTCAGCTCACTGTGAATAGAGGACGGGTTGTGAATCGGTCTTCGTTCGGCGCGCCCAGCAGTTGCGCCGCCATCTCGAAGGCGACGCCACTGGAGGCTCGTTCGATCACTTCATGGGCGTAGTGCTGCCAGTCCGGCTGATCAGCCTCTGACAGCATTTTGGCCAGCAGACTGCGCGTGAATACTGCATTCGGAAAGTCGCGCAAGATCGCCTCCAGCAGCACAATGGCATCGCCCGATTGGTGCTGGGCGTAGAAGATCAGCGCTTGGCCGATTCGCGGGTGCGGGTTGGTTGGCCTGAACGCGGCCAACAGCGCGAACATTTCTTGCGCTTCCACCAACATTCGTTCATCGAGCGCCAGATGCGCCACCTCCAGCAGATGATCGAAGTCGATACTATCTAAGGGTTCATTCATACAAGCTTCCGATCGGGCAAACGCGCTGGCAGAGGGTCATACCCATGACCCTCCTGACTTAACCTTGCGGTGTCTGTTTGGCCGCGCGTGCCGCCACCTGTCCCAAATAGGTGGTCACTTCGGTGATCTTGGTCTGGTAGATAATGCTTTGCTTCATGACCTCGCTCATTTGTGCGACCGAGTCGCTGATGATCTGTTGCAGGGCGGTTGTATCGACTGTTGACATCTTCACTCCTTGAGTTGATTACTGACTGAGCTGCGCTGCTCGGCAAAACTTCGCCAAAATTCACGCCGAGCCGACGCAGCGCGGCGCGACCCTTCGAAGTCGGACACCGGTTCGGCATCCGGACATATCGACACTGGCATGCTCTCAAGGAAACGCCGGGGTTGTCTCAAGAGCGACCCCGTAATCGCGGTGCCAGCATATCGAGTACATGAGCGGCCAGCGTATATAACCGGGCCAACTCGCGGAAATCCGTCTGGTTCGAATCCGGACTGCCGGTTCGGCCAGCAGTCTGAAAGCACCTCGACTGTTGACTCAGCTTCGTGACCAGAATGTGCGCCAGCGAGCCGTGCAGATCGGCTTGCAAGGCGGCGCGAAGATCCGTGTGGTCTTCAGTCGTGAGATCTTCAGTCGTGAGATTCATTGAGCATCTCCTGGTTTGCCCGGGGTACCAGGCAGCAATGCGATTTGATCGCGATCAATGCGGACGATTGTCGAGCCATCGGCAAGCTTGCCGCCTTCAAAAACATAGTGTGTGCCAGAGGTCAGAAATCGCTGTCGACCGGATAGGCTGACCCCATCGACGCCCGAAAGGACCTGCGGCGGCAACGCTGGCGTCGCGGCCACTACCGGCACGTTAACGGCGCTGGCTGGCAAGCTGCCAAGCGTCTGATAGTCGATCTCGATGCCGCGGACTTGAGATGCCGCCTGTTCAAGGCCCTGAACGACGCCTCGAAACGCGCGCTCGTCGCGCCCGGCGGCGCGAACCAGAAGTCGGCCATCGCCCTGATAGCTGATGGCGGCGATCTGACCCCGAGCCAGCAAATACTCACCGGCGAAGCGAATCTGCTCACTCGCATCGATCACCGCAGTCTGCACCTTGGCGTCGGTCGGCAGCTTGGCGTGTGTCCGCACCTTCAGCTCAGCCAGCGCCTGCCGCAAGCGACCGAGTTCAACGGCATCTCGTACCCAGCCGGTAACAATGGCCGAGCCGTCAGCGTGCCGCTCGAGTCCTAGTTCAGTCATATTCAACGCTGCGAGCTTGTCTGCGATGGTCTGATGCCAACTTGCGGCGCTGGCCGCAGGGTCTGCGTCGGCTTCTGGGTCTGCATTGCTGCGAACCCGGTTGGGCGTGGCGAGGCTTGACGCATCAGCATTGGCCCGATTGGCCTGCGCGGCGAGCACACCGGCCAACAAACAACCCGCCAACCCACCGAGAATCCAGTGGGTCGAACGCTCGATGCGGCTGACCCTGTCGAACCGGTTCAACGCTGGAGCGCTTTCGAACGAATCACGGAGCAGGCCCTCGGCGGCCGGCTCCGCTTGCCAGCGCAGCGTCGTTTCACCCAAAGACAGAAGCTGGCCGGCCGGCCAGTGGGCCGGCGGTTCGAGGTTGTCGGCGGCGTCGAGGGCGGCAGCGTCGAGCGCGCCGCCTTGTGCGCCGGTGCACAGTTGGGTGCAGACCCCGTGCTCATCTACCAGCAACATCAGGTGCGCCTGGCGAATGCCGGCGTCACGCACGATGAAGTCGCAATGCTCACCGCTGCCAAGCAACCAGCGGCCGACGTTGAGGGTTTCGGTAGCCCCGGCCTGCGGGCCGCTTTGAACAATCAGTTTCATCAAAACTTCCGAGAAACCCCGGCGTTTAGGCCGGGGAGGTAGAGGGCCGATTGCAGCGCAATCGCGTGCTCTGGTATAGTCCTTTGGTTGACTCGGACCACGCGGTTACGCAGCCGGGAAAGCACGAAGTGAACCAAATAA
>JANORY010001212.1:0-4987 GCA_031415535.1 Burkholderiales bacterium
GTGCCGGTGCAGCCAAGACCCGCCGGCTTGGCGCCACGGATGTAGTCGAGCAGGGTCCGGTTTGGGTCGACCGAGGCGAGTTCGCGCCACTGGCCGCGCCGCAGGAATCGCAAGGGATACTTTGAAACTGGCATGGAATACTTTGTGCTCGACTTCGGCTACAGTAACGATAGCCCGTATGTTGATCAATCTCGTAAATAATATACGCAAAATCCCGCGTGACCTCGACACGCTCCTAAAACCGGAGCATCGACGGCGTGTTCATTCGCTTCCCGAACGGATACGTTCGCCACGCAACTGATGAAGCACTTTCCGGACCCGTCGAGCGCGGTCGTTCTGCCACGACTTGAGTTGCAGCACATCTCCAAACGATATCCAGGCGTGGTTGCCAATAACGATATCTCGCTGCAGGTTCAAGCCGGTGAGTTGCATGCCGTGTTGGGTGAGAATGGTGCCGGCAAATCGACTTTGATGAAAATCATTTACGGTGCGGTCGCACCCGACGAAGGAATAGTGCTGATTGACGGCGCTGCTGTGCGGATTCGTACACCGCAGGCCGCGCGCGCCCTGGGTGTGAGCATGGTTTATCAGCATTTCAGTTTGTTCGAGACGCTCAGTGTGGCCGAGAACGTCTGGCTTGGTTTGGACAAGACGATTCCCTTGTCGAAGGTCAAGGCCGAGATCGGTACGACTTCGCAGCAATACGGACTCGCCCTGGAGCAGGACCGTCCGGTACACACGCTGTCGGTCGGTGAGCGCCAGCGGATCGAAATTATCCGGGCCTTACTGACGCGTCCGCGCTTGTTGATACTCGACGAACCGACCTCTGTTTTGACACCGCAGGCGGTCGAGCGATTGTTCGAGACCTTGCGTACGCTGTCGGCCGAAGGCTGCAGTATTTTGTACATCAGTCACAAGCTGCATGAAATTCGCGAACTGTGCACAACCTGCACGGTGCTGCGTGACGGCCGAGTCACCGGGCAGGTCGATCCCCGACTTGAATCGAATGCCTCCCTGAGCCGGCTGATGATCGGCGCCGAGCCGGCGCGCCTGCAACCTCGGCACTCCCAACCCGGCCCGCAGCGGCTGCGTGTTCAAGCACTTGAGCTGGCACGTGAACATCAATTTGGAACCGATCTACAGCAGATTTCCCTGGCGCTGCAGGGCGGTGAGATTCTCGGTATCGCCGGCGTCTCCGGCAATGGCCAGCAGGAACTGTTGAAGGTTCTGTCCGGCGAAGACCCGCGCACGCCCGCTGGCTACCTGTTTCTTGCCGAGACCGATATTGGCGCGCTCGGCCCGTCAGCACGCCGTCGGTTGGGCTTGCATGTCGTGCCGGAGGAACGGCTCGGACGGGGTGCGGTTCCGATGATGAGTCTGGCCGAGAATTTGCCACTGACCCGCCGCGAATCGATTGGCGTGGGAGGTTGGATCAATCGCAGCGCTTTGCGTATACAGTGTGCCGAACTGATTGAACGATTCCGCGTCAAGGCGGCCGGGCCGCAGGCTGCGGCACGCAGCTTGTCGGGCGGCAATCTGCAAAAATATATTGTCGGGCGCGAAGTTTCGGCACAACCCAAGGTGTTGGTGCTGGCCCAGCCAACCTGGGGGGTTGATGTCGGTGCCGCAGCGCAGATTCGCGCGGAATTGTTACGCCTGCGCGACGACGGCTGCGCCGTAATGGTGATCAGTGAGGAACTCGATGAACTGTTCGAAATATGCGATCGCTTGCAGGTCATCGCGCGTGGCCGTTTGTCGCCGTCGATCTCGACACAGGCTGCCTCGGTCGAGCTGATCGGCGTTTGGATGAGCGGACTTTGGGCCGACACGGCCAGCCCAGGTCCGGCAGAGTTGGCTGCGTCAGGATTGGAACGTGCAAATTCGGATCGTTCAAATTTGGATCGTTCAGGTTTTGATCGTTCAGGTTTGGATCAGTCGTGATTCGATTTGAGGCACGCGCCGCGCCGTCGCGTGCCATGGGCTTTGCTTCGCCTTTACTGGCGTTGACAATCACCGTGCTGGTGGCGTGTGCGCTGTTCATCGCTTTGGACAAAGACCCGCTGCGCGGATTGACGATATTTCTGTTTGAACCCCTGAACGGTGTGCGGGCGCTGACAGAACTCGGCTTAAAGGCGACGCCGCTGATCTTGTGCTCGATCGGGCTGGCGCTGTGTTATCGCGCCAATGTCTGGAACATCGGCGCTGAGGGTCAGTTTCTTCTGGGTGCCATCAGCGCCGGCGGCCTGGCCATGTACTGCAGCGATCAGAAATTATTGCCCGGTGCCTGGGCCTTCTTGCCGATGGCGATTCTGGCCGGTGCCCTGGGCGGCATGCTGTGGGCAGGTCTGGTTGCCTTGTTGCGCGATCGCTTCAACGCCAGCGAGATTCTGGTCAGTCTCATGCTGGTTTATGTTGCCAACCTGTTATTGTCTTATCTCGTATTTGGTCCCTGGAAAGACCCGAAGGGCTTTAATTTTCCGCAGACCATCAGCTTCGACGCCAGCACTGCCATTCCGCGCATGATTCCACCGTTCCGAATGCACTGGGGTTTGATGGTCGCACTGCTGCTTGCAGCGATCATGTGGGTGTTCCTGTTTCGTAACTTCAAGGGCTACCAGTTGCAGGTCGGTGGCCTGGCCCCTGCGGCCGCACGTTACGCCGGATTCTCATCGCGCCAATCGCTTTGGCTGGCCCTGCTGATTTCCGGCGGCTTGGCCGGCATCGCCGGTGCCTTCGAGGCGGTCGGGCCGATGGGCCAGTTAACACCTTATGCGTCGACCGGTTACGGCTTCACGGCAATCATAGTGGCCTTCGTTGGCCGCTTGAATCCGATCGGCTGTGTGCTGGCCAGTGTGCTGCTCAGCATGTTCCTGATCGGCGGTGAGCTGGCACAGTCACGTATCGGCTTGCCGTCGGCGCTGGCCAGCGTGTTTCAGGGTGTACTGCTGTTTGCGCTGCTCGGCTGCGATACGCTGATTAACAATCGAATACGATGGGGTCGGCCATGAACGAATCGGCGCTGCTGATTGCCGCGATGCTGAGTGCCGGTACGCCGTTGGCGCTGGCCGGATTGGGATTGCTGATCAATGAAAAGGTCGGCGTGCTGAATCTCGGCGCGGAGGGCATGATGTTGATCGCCGCGGTCGCCGGGTTTGCCGCCACCTTTCATACTGGCAATGAGTGGTTGGGGTTCACTGCCGGTGCCCTGGCCGGCGCTGCTACGGCGGCCGTGCTCGGCTGGATGCTGATCTGGTTGAACACCAATCAATATGCGAGTGGTCTGGCGGTCAGTCTGTTCGGTGCCGGCTTCTCGGCGTTTGTGGGCATTTCCTATGTCGGCAAGAAACTCGGCGATCGCATGCAATACGACATTCCGGTTCTGGCCGATCTGCCGTTTATCGGAACCGCCGTGTTCCGGCAACATCCGATGGTCTATTTGACGATTGCGGCAGCGCTCGTGATGGCCTGGTATTTTCAGCACACCCGCACCGGTCTGGTCCTGCGTTCGGTCGGCGAGTCGCCCGAATCAGCGCATGCGCTGGGCTATTCGGTTCGCTGGATTCGTTTTTGGAGTATGGTCGCAGGCGGTGCCCTGTGCGGTGTCTCGGGTGCTTACCTCTCCGTGATTTATGCGCCACTCTGGGTCGAAGGCATGGTTGCCGGTCGCGGCTGGATCGCACTGGCATTAACCGTGTTTGCGACCTGGCGGCCGGCACGAGTTTTGCTCGGTGCCTATCTGTTCGGCGGAGTCACCATGCTGCAGTTGCATCTGCAAGGCAGCGGCGTGCAAATACCCAGTGCCTTCATGAGCATGTTGCCGTATCTGGCAACCATTCTGGTGTTGGTGTTGATATCGCGAAATCCGGCGTGGATCCGGCTGAATATGCCGGCCTCGTTGGGCAAGCCTTTTTCGCCTGGATAATGTCTTACCATGGGTGCCTGGCCCGAATTAATTTTTGAACGACTAAAACTTGAGGAACATCACAATGGCCGAATTCAACAAACGAACCCTGCTCAAGCTGGTAGCCGCCGGCGCACTGATTGCCGGTGGCGCGCTCAGCGGTTGCGGTAAAAAAGAGGAGCCCAAGCCAGCGGCAAGCACAGCTCCAGCGGCACCGGCCGACACTAGCGCGCCCGCCAAGGTCGAAACCTTGAAGGTGGCCTATATTTATGTCGGGCCGGTGGGTGATGCCGGCTGGACCTTTGCGCATGACAATGGTCGCAAGGCGGCCGATGCCAAGTTTGGCGAGAAGGTCAAGTCGTCGTTCGTTGAGAAGGTACCAGAAGGTCCGGACGCCGAGCGCGTGATTCGCGATCTGGTCGCGCAGGGCAACAAGCTGATTTTTGCGACCTCGTTCGGTTACGGTGATGCAATGGAAAAGGTTGCCAAGGATCACCCGGATGTGAAGTTCGAACATGCGACCGGCTTCAAGACGGGCCCGAATCTGCGGGTTTACGAGGGCCTCTTTTACGAAGATGCTTATATGGCCGGTGTGATTGCGGGCAAGATGAGCAAGACCGGCACGCTCGGTTTTGTCGGCTCGTTCCCGATTCCCGAGGTGCTCAGAAACATTAACGCCTACACACTCGGCGCGCAAAGTGTTAACCCGGCCATCAAAACAAAACTGGTCTGGGTCAACACCTGGTTCGATCCGCCGAAAGAGGGCGAGGCTGCCCAGTCGCTGATCAATCAAGGCGCCGACGTCTTGCTGCAAAACACCGACTCCACCGCCGTGCTGCAGACCGCCGAAAAAAATGGCAAGTATGCGTTCGGCTGGGACAGCGACATGAGCGCATTCGCGCCCAAGGCGCACCTGGCTTCGGCGGTATTGAACTGGGGCGTCTACTACGAAAAAGCCTACACCGAAGCGCTGGACGGCTCCTGGAAGACCGGCTCGACCAAGTGGGGCACCAAGGAAAACATGAATGATCTGGTCAAGATCAACGATGTGGTACCGGCTGAGACCAAGGCCCGGATTGATGAAAT
>JANORY010001213.1:0-2834 GCA_031415535.1 Burkholderiales bacterium
GGTTCGGCCGACGCTTATGCCTTTGAATGTGCTTTGGGAAGGGCCTGCGATGCGGCGCGTAATGGCCTGGTTCAGCGAATTGCCAGTGGCCTTTCGGACCTTGCGGCTAATGCGGATGTGTCGAAAGTGCTGATTCCTTGACGGTACTGGCTCGCAGTGCGGCGAATCCGTCCGTACAATCCGGTATTCCCATTCTTAAGCCGCTGTTGACGTTGATTAACTTGATCAGTGCTTTCCTAATCACCAGGATCCTGACTTTGCGCCTATGCAACGCTATTCCCGAATAATCGGAACCGGGGCCGCTCTGCCCACAGACTGCGTCAGCAATGACGAACTGGCCAAACGACTGGCCCTGCGTGGCGTAGAAACCAGCGACACCTGGATTTTCGAGCGCACCGGCATCAGGCAACGTTATCTGGCTGAGCCTCAGGTGACCAGCAGTCAATTGGCCACCCAGGCGGCGCAGCAGGCGCTCGCGGCGGCCGGCATCGACGCAGCGTCACTGGATCTGATCATCGTTGCTACGTCGACGCCGGACTATGTGTTTCCGAGTACCGCCTGCCTGGTCCAAAAACAACTCGGAATTTCAGGGCAAGCCGCCTTTGACATGCAGGCAGTCTGCAGCGGTTTTGTGTACGCCGTGGCGACTGCCGATGCGATGATCAAGACCGGTGCAGCATCGCGCGCCTTGGTGATTGGGGCCGAGGTATTCTCGCGAATTCTCGACTGGAACGACCGCACGACCTGTGTGCTGTTTGGCGACGGGGCCGGTGCGATTATTCTGGCGGCCGATGAGCGTCCCGGTATCCATGCCAGCAGGTTGTTCGCCGACGGCCGTTATGAGCATATTCTCCGTACGCCGGGCAACGTCAGTGGCGGGCAGGTTATTGGCCATCCGATGCTGACGATGGATGGTCAGGCGGTCTTCAAGCTGGCGGTGTCAGTGCTCGACTCGAGTGCTCGGGCAACGGTTGACGCGGCTGGTATGTCCTTATCGGATATTGACTGGCTGATTCCGCACCAGGCCAACGTGCGGATCCTGCAAGCCACCGCGCGCAAGCTCGGTCTGCCGCTCGAAAAAGTTGTGATTGCGGTCGATCAGCATGCCAATACCTCAGCCGCATCGGTGCCGCTCGCGCTCGACCTGGCGGTGCGCGATGGCCGGATTCGATCGGGTCATAAAATCATGCTGCAGGGCGTCGGTGGCGGTTTCACCTGGGGCGCTGTATTGGCGACTTTTTAGTCCGATTATTATGAAATATGCATTCGTGTTTCCGGGTCAGGGCTCGCAGGTCGTCGGCATGCTCGACAGCTTTGCTGGCAACCCAGCCGTGGCGTCAATTCTCGAGACAGCGGACGCCGCCTTGGGTGAACCATTATCAAACTTGATTGCCAATGGGCCGTCTGAAGCGCTCGGTTTGACGGTCAATACGCAACCGGCCATGCTGGTGGCAGCATACGCCTGCTTCTGCGCCTGGCTCGACGCCGGTGGACCGGAGCCGCAGATGGTGGCAGGTCATAGCCTGGGCGAATACACGGCACTAACGGCAGCCGGCAGCCTGCCGTTAGCGGACGTGGTTCGCCTGGTACGTTTACGAGCACAGGCGATGCAAGAGGCGGTGCCGGTCGGATCTGGCGGCATGGCTGCGATACTCGGTCTGGACGATCCAAGCGTTTTCGAGGCGTGTCGGCAAGCTATTGCGATTGGTCTGGAAGCCGGGCAAAGCTGGATTGTCGAGCCGGTTAATTTTAATGCGCCGTCACAAGTGGTGATTGCAGGCCACACGGCGGCGGTGGAACAAGCTTGCCTGCGGGCCAAATCCTTGGGGGCGAAGCGCGCTTTGCCCTTGAGTGTGTCGGCACCGTTTCATTCGAGTCTGCTCAAGCCTGCCGGGCAACGGCTGCAGGCAGCCTTGTCAGGGCTGCGCATGGCCGCGCCGCGCTACGAGTTGGTAAACAACATCGACGCGACGATCCAGTCCGATCCGGAATTGATTAAGGAGGCGCTGGTGCGCCAGTCGTACGGGCCGGTCCAATGGGTCAAGGTGGTGCAACGGATGGCCGCCTCAGGCGTAACCCGTTTGATCGAGTTCGGGCCAGGCAAGGTGTTGACCGGTTTGGCACCCAGAATTGACAAGACGCTTAAGGTCAGTGCGGTGTTCGATGCAAGTAGTCTGGCGGCGGTGCTGGCCGAAGTTCAAACCGAAGTTCAGACTGAAGTTCACGCAGAAAAGCGGGCCGGAACAGCATGAGCCTGGACGCTCGGGTCGCACTGGTAACCGGTGCCAGCCGCGGGATTGGTCGGGCGATTGCGCTTGAGTTGGGCCGGCAGGGCGCAACCGTTATTGGCACAGCCACCAGTGAAGCTGGTGCCCTGGCGATTACCGAGTATCTGCAAGCCGAGCAGATCAAGGGCGGCGGCCGAGTACTCAATGTGACCCAGGCTGAGCAATGTCAGCAACTGACCGAGGCGATCGGCAAGGAATTGGGTCCGATCCTGATTCTCGTCAATAACGCCGGCATTACGCGCGATAACCTGTCGATTCGGATGAAACCCGAGGAATGGTCATCGGTCATTGCGACCAATCTCGAAGCGGTGTTCAGAATGTCGCAGTTAGTCATGCGCGGCATGATGAAGGCTAGAGACGGCCGCATTATTAACATTGGCTCGGTGGTGGGATCGAGTGGCAATGCCGGGCAGGCAAACTACTCGGCCGCCAAGGCCGGGGTTGCCGGCATGAGCCGTTCACTGGCGCGTGAACTGGGTAGCCGCAACATTACCGTGAATTGTATTGCGCCCGGCTTCATCGAGACCGATATGACCAGATCCTTGA
>JANORY010001214.1:0-7444 GCA_031415535.1 Burkholderiales bacterium
GCCTAAGCCTGCCGGTTCGTGACAGTGGCACTGTCAGGCCGTCTGCCTGGTCTAGCTTGTTCGAGAGCATGGCCGCCAGGACGCCCACTCAGCCATTGAGCCTGCAGGGCGACTGGCTGACGGTGGCCGGTAGTCCGCAACTGCTGCTGACCCATCCGTCACTGAAGTCGGCAGCGACGGTTGAGTTCTATCCGTATGCGGAAGGGCTGATCCGCAACAGTTCGGCGCAACGCCTGGCCGACGGCCAACTGTCAACTGGCGCAGCAACGATGCTCGCGGTAGTGCTGGAAACCGGTGTGGATCGCGCTAGATTGCAGGCGGCGGGTTTGTTTGGCGCGTCGGCCGGCGTGCTGATACGAGACTCGCAGGCCTTTGAAGTCGCGGTTCAGGCGGCCGAGTTTGCTGCCGATTGGAAGCCGAATTCGGTGGCTCGCCCGTTGCCTGTGCCGCTAGCGGGTGCCGCTTCACTAAGCCTTGTGGTGGCAATCGGCTTTGCGTTGTTGGGCGGCTTGATTCTGAATTTGATGCCCTGCGTATTTCCGGTCATCGGCCTGAAAGTGCTTGGCTTTGTCGATACATCCTTACCTGCTGATCGACGCCGAACCGTGCGGCATGCCTTGGCTTTTTGCGCCGGTGTAATGGTGTCGTTCTGGGCGCTGGCGTTAGCGCTGCTGTTGTTCAGAGAAAGTGGTAGCGCACTCGGCTGGGGCTTCCAACTGCAGTCACCCTGGTTTGTGATGGCCATGGCCCTGCTCTTTATCGCGATTGGCCTTAATTTGTCGGGCCTCTTTGAGTTTGGTCTCGGCCTGACGCGGTTGGCCGGCACTGGCAACAGCAGCCATAAAGCCAGCTTGAACTTCGCCTCCGGTGCTTTGGCCGTGCTGGTCGCAACACCGTGTACGGCACCGTTCATGGGTTCGGCGCTCGGCTACACGCTGTCGCAACCACTGCTGCCGACCATCGCTGTGTTCACCGCCATGGCGCTCGGCATGTGCCTGCCGTATGCGTTGTTGGGCCTATTTCCGGGCTGGCTGCGCTGGTTGCCCAAACCCGGACGCTGGATGGAAAGCCTCAAGCAGTTTCTGGCGTTTCCAATGTATGCGGCGGCGCTTTGGCTGGCCTGGGTGCTCGCGCAACAGGCGGGTGTTGATGCGCTGCTCGTGCTCGGCGCAGCGGCCCTCTGGCTGAGTCTGGCGGCCTGGATGTACGGTCGATTTGTGCAGGGTGTGAGCAAGACCCCGGCGCTGGTTTGGGTGGGTCTAGCGGCGAGCTTGGCGCTGTCGATCTGGTCGGCCGCGCAGCTTGTTATTGCACCGGATGCCAACGCCGAGCGCGCCACCGCGCCGCCGGCCGGCCAGCTCGATCAATCCAGTTGGGTGGCCTGGTCTGAGCAGGCGGTAGGCGCAGCGCTCGACCAGGGTCGACCGGTACTGATTGACTTTACGGCGGCCTGGTGTGTCAGTTGCCAAGCTAACAAGAAGCTGGTGTTGGAGCGTGCCGCAGTGGTAGAAGCGCTCAAGCAACGAGGCGTGGTTCAGTTGCGCGCCGACTGGACGCAGCGCAACCCGAAAATCAGCGACGCGCTGGCGCGTTTCGGACGGAATGGCGTTCCCTTGTACGTACTCTATAACCCGATCGACCGGCAACCGACATTGCTGCCGGAACTGTTGACCCAGTCGGTGCTTCTTGAAGCGCTGGCCCGGTTGCCGGCACCACAATCACGTTCCAAATAGTTAGCGTGGTGTGTCACGCTCGTCGAGCGAGTCTTTATCGATATAATCAGCGCGCTTTCGGTGCTTGAGCGCGAACACTCGCTTTCAAGTTAAACGGGAAACAGTGCTGGTGTTTGCCAGCAAACTGTGCTGCCCCCGCAACGGTAGGCAGGTCGACATTCAGTGGTGCGCCTGAGTGTCTGCTGTGAATCAACGATGCCGTGTTCGACAGAACATCATTCGTACAGCCACTGGGGCTTACGCCCTGGGAAGGTGATTCACAGACCTGTCAGCCCGGAGACCGGCCGAGAGGGTGATGCCGGCGTTTTTCGAACCGATTCGGCGTCGTTTCCCGATTTGACCTCGCGGCGGGCGTAGGTCGTTAACGGAGTATTGATTCCCATGTTGTGTATTCGATCGTCCACGGCGCGCGTCAGCGCGGCTTTTTGCATTGCTCTATCTTTAGTGCTCACCCCAGCGGCCTTCGCCCAGCGAAGTGACTCGCCGTTTGCTTCACCAAGCGCTCCACCAAGTGCTTCACAGTCCGAGCCGATTGTCGTTACCGCCAATCGAACGGCGCGTCCGCTGTCTGAAACCTTGAGTGACATAACCGTAATCAGTCGGCGCGATATCGCCGACGCCGGAGCATCGACCTTGCCCGAATTGCTGCAAGCCTTTGGCGGATTGGAAATTTCGCAAAATGGCGGTGCCGGCAAGGTGTCGGGACTGTTCCTGCGCGGAACGCGCACCGCACAAACGGTTATTCTGGTTGATGGCGTTCGTCTCGAGAATGCGTTGTCGGGTGGCGGCAATCTGGAATTTTTGCCGATCTCGAGCATCGATCGGATCGAAGTGCTGCGTGGCCCAAGCTCGTCCTTGTATGGATCGGGTGCGGTCGGTGGTGTGATTCAGATTTTTACCCGGCAGGGCGAAGGTCCGTTGCAATCGCATGGCGCATTGTCGTTCGGCACACAAGCCACCCGAGGCTTGAGCGTGGGCGTCAGTGGCCGCCTCGGCGAACAGGGTGATACCAATCTTTCACTGACCTATTCGGCCGATCGCACCGCCGGTTATGAAGCGACGACACCGAATAGTTCGGCGTTTCAGGCCGACCGCGACGGTACCCGGCAATCGACGATCAACGCCAGCCTGCAGCATCGTTTGAATCAGCAATGGTCACTGGGCGGATCGGTACTTTCCACCAACGGCCGATCGTCCTACGATGATTCCTTTTCCACGCCCGACACAGCGCGTTTGCGCTTTGCCAGTCGCGCCCTGAGCACTTATGTGAATGGCAAGCTCTCGCCGATCTGGGATACAACGCTGCGTTTCGGGCAGACCCGAATTGAATCCAGCTACGACGCGTTCGTGTTCGAGCCGAAATTGACGACCAACACCTGGTCCTGGCAGAACAACGTCAACGTTGCGAGCGGCAAATGGCTGTTTGGTTACGAGCAGATGCGTCAGGCCATCAGCGGAGAAGGCGTCGCGACCGGCAGCAACGCCTATTTGCGCGATCAACGCAGCACCCGCTCATGGTTCGCCGGATTTGAGGCTGGCAGCGGCGCACATCTGTGGCGAATTCATGCACGTAACGACGCAATTGACGAACTCGGTGCCCGCTTCTCGGGTTCGGTGGGCTACGGCTATAGGCTCAGCACCGAGTCGCTGGTTCGGGCCAGTTACGGCACGGCGTTTCGCGCGCCGACCTTTGACGATCTGTACAGTCCTTTCGGTTCAAACTCGGCGCTTCGGCCTGAGCGCGCTACCGGATTCGAGTTTGCCTACGATCAACATCGCGGTGCCAGCTTCTTCAAGACCACCGCGTTTTTGAATCGAATCCGTAGTGCGATCGAACTGGACAACAGCTTCACGCCTCAAAATATTGACGCCGCGCGGGTTCGCGGACTCAGTTTCGAGGCGCGTCAGGACCTGGGTGCGGTCCGAGTGCGCGGCAACCTGACCGTGCAATCGACCTCAGGTGCGAGCTTTGATCCGAACACCAACGCAGCAGTGATTGCGCCGCTGTCGCGGCGCGCTCGGCAGTTCGGCAGTCTGGCCGCCGATTGGCGTTCGGGTCCGATGCGCTACACGGCGCAGTGGGTTGTTCAGGGCGAACGTTTCGACCAACGCCAGCGTTTAGGCTCGTACGGGTTCGTCAATCTGGCGGCGATTTGGGTGCTTTCCAAAGACACCGAGATCGGCCTGCGTGCCGGCAATCTGTTCGACCGGCAGTATGAAACGGCGTTGGGCTATAACGGTGCGCCGCGCAACCTGTTGATTACGGTGCGCAATCGCTTTTAGGCAAACAAACTTCCACAGAAATTTTACCTTCAGCAAATATATTGATCGGAAGCCTCAACTGACTGCAACGATTGAGTAAAATCCGCCGACATTAGTTGTCTGTAAAAAGTTCAGGGAGGCCTTGATGCCGGTCGTTGCTGTCGTGAATCCTAAAGGCGGAGTGGGCAAAACAACCCTTGCCACAAATCTGGCGGGTTTCTTCGCAGCCAATAAACAGCGGACCATGCTCGGCGATGTCGATCGCCAGCAATCCGCCAAATATTGGCTTGATACCCGTCCGAATGGGGTTGCGCCGATCGAAACCTGGGATGTCGCCGACGGCGACGTCGCGCGCCCGCCGAAGGGGGTGACACACGTCGTACTGGATACACCGGCTCAGATCAATGGCAAGCGTCTGGCCGATATCGTGCGGGTCGCTGACCGTATTCTCGTGCCCTTGACGCCGTCAATGTTCGATGTGTGGGCGACTCAGAACTTTCTGACGGAATTGCGAGCCGAGTTCAAGAACGGCAAGGTTTTTGAGGATACCGTGGGCATCGTTGGCATGCGGGTCGACACACGAACCCGCGCCTCCGAGGAGTTGGCGCGCTTTGTCAATAGTCTCGGTTTGCCCGTTGCGGGCTACTTGCGCGACACGCAGAACTACGTCCAACTGGCGGCTCACGGCTTGACCTTGTTCGATGTGCCCGCAGTGCGCGTTCAAAAGGACCGTCAGACCTGGGAACCTTTGATTGAGTGGGTCAACAAACACTGAACATCGATCACCTGTCGGCGCGCTTGGCAGGACTGCGCCTGGCTGACGCCGATCTTTCTGTACGCTGGCTCAGTGAAGTAGTCGAGCGACTCGCGGTAGTGCGGGGCGTAGTGCTGCCGGCTGCCCGACAACGCGAGCAGGGCGTCATGCTGACCGCTTACTGGCAGCACGGTATCGGTTATGCCGCCACCGCCGATCTCAGCGTAGCAGGACTCGACGAGGCGGCCCGGCAGGCGCTCAAATGGGCAAAAATCAGTGCTCGATCGGGCCTGTTCAGCGCTATTGAACTGCCGACACCTCGGTCGAGAGATCGGTCGACCCATCCGTCAATAAATTCAGCTACAAATTTAGCGATACATTCATCGACACACCGCGAACTGGAGCCAATCAGCGCCCTGCAGCGCCGCCGGGTTATCGACGTCTTGCGACGCGAGGCCGACGACATGAAGACCAACGCGAAGATTGTTAATCATTCGGCGAACGCGCAGCATACCGAGCGCGAGCAATGGCTCTATTGGAATGGCGAGTTGCTTGCCCGGCAACGCTTCAGTTTTCTGGAGTCCTCGCTGTCGGTGACCGCACAACATCAAGGGGTCACGCAGACCCGCAGCACCGGCGGGCAATACAACGGCATTTGTCGTCAGGGCGAATCGGCGGATTCCTTGGCTGCGGCTCTGGCCGGGCAGGGTGTGCGGATTGCCGATGAAGTATTGCAACTGGTCGGCGCCGAGAACTGTCCGTCCGAAAAAATGGACCTGCTGTTGGCCCCTGATCAAATGATGTTGCAGATCCATGAGTCGATCGGGCATCCGCTCGAACTCGATCGGATTCTGGGCGATGAGCGCAATTTTGCTGGCACCAGTTTTGTGACGCTCGACATGTTCGGTCACTATGCCTATGGCTCGCCCTTGTTGAATGTCAGCTTTGATCCAACCGTCGTCGGTGAGCTGGCCTCGTATGCGGTCGACGACGAAGGCACCGTTGCCGAGCGACAGATGCTGATCGAGGCGGGTGTGTTAAAGCGCCCCTTGGGCGCGCCCTTGTCAACGCGTCGTGCGGCATCACTAGGCTTCCCGCTCGACGGGGTGGCGAACGCTCGTGCCTGCACCTGGTACCGGCCGACCATTGACCGGATGGCCAACATCAATGTGGAACCGGGTGATCAATCCGAAGCGCAGTTGATCGCACAGATCGAACATGGCGTGCTGATGCGCACCAATGCGTCGTGGTCGATTGATGATTCGCGCAACAAGTTCCAGTTCGGTTGTGAGTGGGCACAGATGATTCGCAAGGGCCAATTGGCCGAAGTGGTTCGCAATCCGAACTATCGTGGCGTCTCGGCAAATTTCTGGCGTAACCTGGTCGCGGTTGGCGCAGCATCGACGATGGAGCTGCACGGCACGCCGTTTTGCGGCAAAGGTGAACCGGGCCAGGTGATTCGGGTCGGCCATCGCTCACCGATGTGTCTGTTCCGTGATGTCGAAGTATTGGGCGCAGAAAACTAATGTTCGAGCGCCACTTTCAACACCTGGTGTCAGAACTTCGGTCACAGACCGATCAACTGTCGGAAAACCGCTTGTTCGTGTATTGGCGGGCCGAACGCAGTGACTTTGTGCGCTTTAATCAGGGCCGACTTCGGCAGGCGGGGTGCGTCCAACGTTTCAGCGCTGAGTTGCGTCTGATTCAAGGACAGAAGGTGGCTCTGCTGGACCTGGCGCTGACCGGCCAGCACGATGAAGACGCTCGATTGATCCGTGAAGCCTTGCGAGAGTTAACTTCAAATATTGACGATGCAGCCACCGATCCGCATCTGTTGGTTAATACGGTTGCCAGCGAATCGTTCGATTGTGAATCGCAGCAACCGGTCGATCCGCAGACAATGGTGCAAACCGTTCAGCAAGCGGCCGAAGGCCATGATCTGGTCGGCGCTTTTATGGGCGGGCCAATGGCCTGCGGATTGTGGAGCAGCCTCGGTGCGAAACACTATTTCGAGCGCTATAGCTGGTCGCTCGATTATTCAATTTATGCGCGCAGCGACGCACGGGCGCAGCGTCGTGACAAGGCCGTCAAGGCGACCTTGGCGGGTGATGTCTGGCACCCTGAACAAGTACAAACATCGATACAGAACTCGTTGCACAAGCTCGAGGTGCTTTATCGAGCGCCGATCACGCTGGCGCCAGGCAGCTATCGCGCGCTGTTGGCACCGGCAGCACTGAGCGAGCTGATCGACATGCTGTGCTGGGGTGGTTTTTCGGCGCGCAGCCAGTTGACGGGTCAATCGCCGTTGGCGAAATTGCAATCCGGTGAATCGAGTTTTAGTGCGCTTTTTGAGTTGAGCGAAGATCTACAACGAGTCGCCGCACCGCGCTTTCAGTCGGACGGATTCTTGCGCCCGATCCGTACCGATCTGATCCGAGCCGGTCGGGCCGCTGACTGGTTCTGCTCGCCGCGAACCGCCCTTGAGTTCAGTATTAAATCGAACGGCGCGAGTAATGATGAAGGACCGGCCGCCCTGTCCGTACCAGGCGGCACGATGCCCGAGGGCGCTGAGCTGGCGGCGCTCGGCACCGGCTTGGCCATCAGCAATCTTTGGTATCTTAATTTTTCAGACCGCAGTCACTGCCGAGTGACCGGCATGACGCGTTTTGCCAGCTTCTGGGTGGAAAACGGCGAA
>JANORY010001215.1:0-1517 GCA_031415535.1 Burkholderiales bacterium
CTCGCTCGCACACGGTCGCCGCGCAAGGTGGCATTGGTGCTTCGCTGGGCAATATGAGCGAAGACAACTGGTTCTGGCACATGTTCGATACGGTCAAGGGCTCAGACTACCTTGGTGATCAGGACGCGATTGAATTCATGTGTCGCGAGGCGCCCAAGGTTGTTTATGAACTCGAACACTTCGGCATGCCGTTCGATCGCAACCCGGATGGGACCATTTATCAACGCCCGTTTGGCGGGCACACGGCCAATTTCGGTGAAAAACCGGTGCAGCGTGCCTGCGCTGCCGCTGATCGAACCGGTCACGCCTTGCTGCATACGCTGTATCAGCGCAACGTTCAAGCGCGCACTCAGTTTTTCGTCGAGTGGTTGGCGCTGGATCTGATTCGTAACGCCAACGGCGACGTGCTGGGCGTGGTGGCGCTCGAGATGGAAACCGGCGAAATCATGATTCTCGAATCAAAGGTCGCCGTGCTGGCGACCGGTGGCGCCGGTCGCATCTGGGCGGCGTCGACCAACGCATTCATCAATACCGGCGACGGCATGGGCATGGCGGCACGGGCCGGCATTCCGCTGGAAGACATGGAGTTTTGGCAATTCCATCCGACCGGCGTAGCGGGTGCCGGCGTGCTGGTCACCGAAGGCGTGCGCGGCGAGGGCGGTATCTTGCTGAACAAGGATGGCGAACGCTTCATGGAGCGTTACGCGCCGACCTTGAAGGACCTGGCCCCTCGTGACTTCATCTCGCGCTGCATGGACCAGGAAATCAAAGAGGGGCGCGGTGCCGGGCCGGATGGCGACTATGTGTTGCTGAAGCTCGATCACCTTGGTGCCGAGACCATCATGAAGCGTCTGCCGTCGATCCGCGAAATCGCCATCAAATTCGCCAACGTCGATCCGATCAAGGACCCGATCCCGGTGGTGCCGACCATTCACTATCAAATGGGTGGGATTCCCACCAATTTTCATGGTCAGGTGGTGGCCCCGAACGCCGGTAATCCGAACGCCATCATCAATGGTCTATATGCCATCGGCGAGTGCGCCTGCGTGTCGGTGCACGGTGCCAATCGGCTGGGTACCAATTCATTGCTGGATCTGCTGGTGTTTGGCCGCGCCGCCGGTAATCACATCATCAGTGCACGCCTGAACCAGGGCTCACATCAGGATCTGCCGGCCGATGCGGGCGACCGCAGCCTGGCGCAGGTAGCCCAGCTCGATGCCTCGAGTTCGGGTGAGAACACGCAGGACGTGGCGGGTGAAATTCGCCGCGCGATGCAAACTCATTGTGGCGTTTATCGAACTGCCGAGATGCTTGCCGAGGGTGTCAAGAAAATTGCCGAGCTCGATGCACGCAGCAAATATATTCATGTCAAGGACAAGTCGAAGGTATTCAACACGGCGCGAATTGAAGCGCTCGAGTTGGCCAACCTGGTTGAGACCGCCAACGCAACCATTGTCTCGGCCGAGGCGCGCCAGGAAAGCCGCGGTGCCCATGCGCATCGCGATTTCCCGGAGCGC
>JANORY010001216.1:0-1206 GCA_031415535.1 Burkholderiales bacterium
CTCCACCTTCAGCCGAGGGTCGAGCACATCGCGCAGGCGGTCACTCAGTTCGCGCCAACGAATGCCGCGAGACACGCACGAGAACAATTGACAAAGATGCGACGCTCAGACTGCATTGTTACTCCAGGCGGATGCCTAGTATGAAAAATTCATGCGAAAAATGAGTTTACGACAGCCCTTGCGAATGATAGCAAGAGTCTGCACCAGCGCTCCGTATTGTTCAGGCCATTGACCCAGCGAAACGCGTACTGATCACCCGATCCAAGTGGCGGCCATGCCGAAGCAACGCGCCGTCAACCAACCGGTGGTTTGTTGCTGTGTGCCACCAACTGTGGCCGGGGCCAGTCTGACTGTGCAAGTCAGTCCGGTACACTGTACACATGCCCTTACAGTTCATAAGCGTGCCATCGAATCAGGCATTGGCCCACCGAGTTTCTGAGCGATATTAGTGCCGCAGAGCTCGCCCCCGCCGCCAGATGCGCAAGTCGGCGCTCTTCCTGACCGTCCTCGAAGACACGAATTGACACGCCATCGAACAGTGGAGGGTGTTGGCGTCAAGCCATGTCAAGATTGTCCCGGACGTCCTGGCGTTTGCCGAAACACTCACCGCGCGTGGCGTTCACGCCTTTGACGCCCTGCACCTTGCATGTGCCGTCGTCGGCAAGGCCGATGTTTTCATCACAACCGATGATCGATTGCTCAGGCAGGCCAGTCATTTGAGCGAGATCAAGGTCTATTTGCCAGCCGACGCACTGGCTTTTTTGGAGAACTGGTATGAACAGTGAAGCTGAAATTCGCATGAAGGGCATGCAGGCACTGATTGGTGCGCTCGGTCTGGTTGACGCTGAGCGCTTTATGGCTGCCCTGTCGCGCGATCGGTTCAACTATACGGAATGGCGACGCCACGGCTTGCTAACACTGAGCCTTGAAGAATTAGCCGTCCAAGCCAGCGCCGCCGATTTGAATCAACCCACTGCGCAGCAAGGTATTTCGACCTGACAGCCGCGTTGCAATGACCCACTCCTTTCGCACCCCAAGCAAGCAGGCTGCGGTCACTGTTGGCTCGCGATATTCAGTGAGGCATCGAACAATTCCTGAAAAAGGAGAAACTGAACCGTGCATTCAGCTCTCCACCTTCAGCCGCGGGTCGAGCACATCGCGCAGGCCATCACCGAGCAGATTCATGCTCAGCGCCGCCAGGCTGAT
>JANORY010001217.1:0-2029 GCA_031415535.1 Burkholderiales bacterium
GCTGGCTCTGTACGGCCGCCGGTTCGAACGTTTTCCGTCGGTGACCTGGTTTCACCCAGAGTTTTCATCGGTGCGCAAAATGCCGTCGCGGCGCGGGGTGAATGCGGCGTGAGCAAACTTGTGTACGAGGTCAAGATCGGCAACACCGGCGCGACCATTTCGTGCGCTGCCACGCAGACCGTTCTGCAAGCCGCGATTGCAGCGGGCATCGACTATCCGTACGGCTGCGCCAGCGGCAATTGTGGCGTCTGCGTGTCGCAACTGGAGGCCGGTAAAGTGTCGATGCTGCCGCGCGCCGATGGCAGTCTGAGTGCCGAGCAGGCCGCCGCCGGCAAGACCCTCGCTTGCCGCGCTCAACCGTGCTCTGACCTGGCGATTTCTTGGCTGGGCCGTAGTGTTCGTACTGCGCGTCTTCATGAGGCAGTCATCGATCCTGTCATCGAACTAATTAACGCCGATTTGCCTTCGAATGTAGCAAAACCCCGGGCAGCCCCTTGAAATGTCCGTCGCAAGTCAATAGTTCCGCACCTCGGTAGCGCGCGCTGGCGTAAACGATTGCGTCAGCAGTCGCAAGCTTGTGCTGCCGATGTAAGTCGGCCGCCAACAGCGCAATGCTTGTGTCGAGTGGCAGAACCCTGCACTTCTGCGTAAATGCGATCATTTGATCGGTCTCGTCTTCACCAACCTCTCGCATCAGCCACTTTGATAATTCGAGCTGAACAATGGTAGGAACAATACAACGTGATTTGTCTGGAATCAGACGGCTCAAGGTCTTGCCGAGCGGGCTGCCAATCAACCACTCGATCCAAGCCGAGGTATCGACCACCAGCGAAGATTCGGCCATTAGAAACGGTCCTTCCGATCGCGATAGCCGTGATTGGGAGCGCCTTTGGCGATGCCGGCCAGTTGACTTAACTCAGGCACTGGCATGACCAGCACGCCCTTGCCTTTAGGAATGAACACGAACTCCTGACCCGCCTGCCACTGTTGCTCTTCACGAACGGCCTTGGGAATCGATATCTGGAACTTGCTGGAGAGTGTGGCGGTCGCGGTCATTTTCGTAGCTATTTATTATCGATCACAAAATTGTAAGAATACTTGATTCCGAACTGGTATGGCAAGACGCACCGGCTCAAAGAATGAAATCCGACGGCTTACCCGCGGCACGGCGTCGACCCTCTATCAGGCGATAATCAAGAGATGACCAAATTATTCACGCCCATCACCCTTCGCCAGATCACCGCACGTAACCGGCTGGTGCTCTCGCCGATGTGCAACTATTCGGCCGATGACGGCTTTGCCAGCGATTGGCATCTGGTTACCGTTGGTCGTTACGCACAAGGCGGTGCCGGCATTGTTTTTGTCGAAGCCAGCGCCGTGCAGGCGGCTGGACGCATTACCCACGGCGACCTGGGCATCTGGAAAGATGATCACATCGCCGGTTTAAAACGAATCGCGGACTTTATTCGCTCGCAAGGCAGTGTACCGGCGATCCAGATCGGTCATGCCGGCCGCAAGGCAAGTATGGCCCGACCGTGGTTCGGCAATGGTCCCTTGACGCAGGCCGATACCGAGCGTGGCGAGCTCGCCTGGCCGACTCAGGCACCGGGCAACGAGCCGATCGCCGATGGCTGGCAATTCCCGAGGGCAATGAGCCTGGAGGACATTGCCCGCCTTCAAGCCGACTTTGTGGCTGGCGCCCGACGCGCGCAGGCGGCCGGCTTCGATGTCCTTGAGATGCATTGTGCCCATGGTTATTTGTTGCACAGCTTTCTCTCACCCTTGTCGAATCTTCGCAGCGATGCCTATGGCGGTGACTTCGACGGACGCACGAAACTGGTGGTCGAAATTGCCGGCCAATTGCGTTCGGTCTGGCCGGCTGAAAAGCCCTTGTTCGTTCGGATTTCTGCAGTCGATGATCTCGAAGGCGGCTGGGAACTCAGCGACTCGATCCGCCTCGCCCGCCTGCTGAAGTCGGTCGGAGTCGACGTCATCGATTGTTCATCCGGCGGCATCACCGGCTCGGCGA
>JANORY010001218.1:0-2128 GCA_031415535.1 Burkholderiales bacterium
CCCGGCAATTGGTTATTCCGAATCGGGCCGCTTCTTTTTCAGAAGAAACGGGCCTCGTCATCGGCGGCATCCGTTATGAAACAAACCCAGCCGAAACGGGGGCTGATGAAGAAAAAACAGGCGGTCGGATTCGCTCCTGGCCGACTCCCCCGGACTCCATTTCGAGAGACAAAAGCCTGCCATACCTGGCTTCTTCGCTGGTCGAAGTGTTCAATATCAGCCATATTCTTCAACAGGCAAACCTGTCCACCCGCCTCGATACAGGCTACCTCGCCACGGAGGATTCATTCAAAAAAATCGGGGCAGGCAGTCCGTCGCCCCGAATCATTCATGTGGCTACGCACGGCTTTTTCCTGTCTGACCCTGAATCAGGGGGGAGCCGTGAACACGCAAAAGGTGAAAAAGCCGAATCGGTTTTCAAAATGTCCAATCTTCCCATGATGCGTTCAGGCCTCTTTTTTGCTGGTGCAAAACAGGCATGGTTAACCGGTCAGCCGCCCTCGAACAAGGAGGATGGCATCCTCACAGCCTATGAAATCAGTCAGCTAAATCTGTCGGGAACGCAATTGGTCGTCCTCTCTGCCTGCGAAACGGGCAGGGGCATGATTGATGGAAACGAAGGTGTTTTCGGGTTGCAGCGGGCGTTCAAAATCGCGGGAACAAACGGTCTTCTCATGAGCCTGTGGAAGGTAAAAGACAAAGCGACGGAGCAAATGATGACCCTTTTTTACCAAAACTGGTTTCAAAATGGGCAAAACCTGCCCGATGCTTTTCGGTCAGCAAGAGCAGAAATGAAAAGCCGGTATACTGAATTTCCTTTTCTGTGGGCTGGTTTTGTGCTGGTGGAGTAAATGGGCAGATTCAAGTTTCAAATGCAACAGCCCGGGGCTTCGAAACCCCTCATTTCATCTCCCGCAAATCCAGTTCAAACCCCGGCAACACGGCCTCGCCCGAAAGAACGGTTTCAAAATTGGCCACCGATTCAACCGGGCTATCGGCCCGATAAATCCATGCTTTATGACTTTTCGGGTCGAGCAGCCAGGCAAGTCGAACGCCATTTGCCATCCAGACATCCGTCATTTTTCGTTTCAATTGGGCGAGCGAATCCGTTTTTGAACGCGTTTCGATGACAAAATCCGGAACTATCAGCGCGATGCTATCCCATTCTTCGGGCGACAGCCGGGCGAGATTTTTGGCCGAAAGCCAGGCTCCGTCGGCTTTGTAAGTAGAGCCGTCGGGCAGGTCAAAAGCGGTGCTTGGGCTGAATGCTTCTCCGTGCCTGGCCATCATCGACCAATGCATCAGAAAATAGAAGGCTTTGCCTTCTTTAAAGCCAGATTTGAGTGTCATCGGTGGGTGAATTGTGATTGTTCCCTGGCGGTCGCGCTCGATTTTGACATCTCCATTCTGGAGCAAAAAGGCATGAAATTGCGGGCGCGTCATGTTGCTTTTGATAAAAACAGGGCCGTTTCGCACAAGCTGAATGAGCGGATGGGTGGCCGTTTCTGTGGCAACGGCGAAATTCGAATCGTCGAACATGGGTTGTAAATTTTGCTCAAAAATAGACGTGGCTGTCTAAAAAAGAAGGCAGGTTTCTCAAAAACGGTTCAGCCTTCCTCGTTTTCCGACGGTTTTGAAAGCCGTTTCGCCTGCTTCGCGGCCCGGATTTGCGGCAAAAAATTCTGCTCCGAAACCACCTTGCCGCCCGTTTCTTCCTCGTATGCGCCGAGGGCTTTACCTGCCGCGCGGCCACCTTCTTTGGCAGCCTGTTTATTTTCGTCGAAGCCCAGCGCATCTTTTTCAACGGCCTTGTTCCGGGTCGTGGCCTCGCCGAGCATGGTGAAAATCAGCTCGATATCGGTCATGTGGTCGCGCAGGTTTTCGCGCTTCAACCCTTTGTGCTGCATGTACTCGGATGGCGTGAGGCCGAACGTGGCCCGCGAAATCTCCGCCGTCAAAATGGCATATTCCAGACCCTCCCGAACGCCGCGTGATTGCCATTCATCGGTCAATTGGCCGCGCACTTCGATGGTTTTGAGGCGGGTTTCAATCCATGCGTCGCTGTAACCGAGGTCTTTATAATACTGCCGCGCCCGTTGGGCGGCCAACTCAGGGTTCTCGATTTCCT
>JANORY010001219.1:0-3222 GCA_031415535.1 Burkholderiales bacterium
TGCTGTGTTTCGGCGTGTTGGGCGGTTGGATGTCCGAGATCGAAGGGCTGTTAATTCCGGTCACTGTGCTGCTTCTGAGTTTTATCATGGGACTTCAGAATGCGGTCATTACCAAACTCTCGCATGCCGAAATCAGGACCACGCACATCACCGGTGTAGTGACCGACATTGGCATCGAGATTGGCAAGCTCGTCTACTGGAACGGCATTGCCTCGTCGGCCCGACCTGCTGTGATTGCGGACCGAAAACGCCTCGCGACGCTCACCCTAATAACAAGCTGCTTCTTTGCAGGAGGTGTGGCCGGAGCACTTGGCTTCAAACACTTCGGCTTTCTGTCGACTGCGCCATTGGCGTTGGTTCTGATCACGCTGGCAATTGTTCCCGCCGTCGACGATCTCGTGACCGCGGTCGGTCGCAAGCCAAAGGTGTAGTGGCGCTTAGTGGCGCTTAGTGGCGCTCAGTGGCGCTCAGTGTGAAATACTTTTCTACACGATTTAACGGTTCGCAATTATCTCTGTGTAAATAAAGAGTCATTCCTATTTTGATTGCATCATTTTGGGAATCGTTCAGCTTGATCGCTGTTACGCTCGCGCCCTCATGACGCAATTCAATCATCTCATCGGCGGTGCCGCCTGGTCAATTTTAGGCAAGGTGCTGCAACTCCTGCTGAGCCTCATCACCTTCGCGGTGATCGCTCGGCTGGTCGGGCCGCAAGCGTATGGCGTGTACGCGCTCGGCTGGCTTGCGCTCGGACTGTTTGACATTCTGATAGGCGGCGCACCGACCGACACGCTGGTCCAGCGCAAGGTCGCAACGCGCGGCCATTTCAACGTAACGTTCTGGGCGACCTTGGCGATCGCCTTGGTCGGATGGCTCGCTGTTTGGCAAGGTGCGGATCTAGTCTCAGGCTGGTTGAATGGCGGCGCATTGCTCGCCGCCATCTTGCCAGTACGCGCGCTGGTGTTCGTGTTGCGAGCGGTCGGCGTCGGACCGAGTGCGCAACTGGTGCGCGAATCACGTTTCCGCGCCGTTGCCAAGTCCGAGATGATTGCGTCGGTGATTTCCAATCTGGTCGGGGTCGGCATGGCACTCGCCGGTGCCGGCATCTGGAGCCTCGTCTGGATGGAACTGTCGCGCGCGTTGATCATTACCATTGCGGCCTATTGGCTCACGCGCTGGAAGCCGGGTTTGACGATGTGCTGGCGAGATCTGACCGATCTGGCGGCGTTTAATGTCAGCAGTTGGGGATCATGGGGCCTGGGCTTCGTACAAGGCCAGTTGCCGCGCTTGATGATCGGCTGGGTACTCGGCCCCACCGCCGTGGGTTACTACGCATTGGCACAGCGCCTGTGCGACCTGGTTAGTGAAATCCTGGTGGTACCGTCGTACAACGTTGTACAGGCCGGCATTTCACGCGCGCAAGACGACGTAGCGAACGCCAAGCGACTGGCAGCAAAGACTTTTCAAGTCATTACGGTGTTGGCTTGCCCGTTATTTTTTGGACTGGCGGCACTGTCACCCTTATTAGTGCCCGCGGTGTTCGGGGACGCATGGCTTGACGCCATCCCGGTGATGCAGTTATTGATGCTGGTCGGAATACGTTACTCACTGTCGATGATTCAGGCCGCCGTCATTCGCGGTATGGGTAAACCTCATCTCGATATGTTTGCAGCCGCTGCTGGCGTGGTCGCAGCCGCTGCGATGATTCTGGTCGCCGTTCCTTATGGGTTAGTGCCGGCGACGATTGCGTTCCTGTTGAGCGGCTTGCTGGTCTTTCCATTGCATGCCCTATTCGTCACCCGCCTGATCGACCTGACGTTGACCGAACAAACCGCCGCGATCGGTAGAGTCGGCATCGCCGGATGTGTCATGGCCGGAGTGCTGTTGGCCAGTACACCAACGTTCACGGCGTATCTGTCGCCGATCGTGACGATGGCGATACTGATACCGCTCGGCGCCGTGCTCTACTGGGCGATGCTGAAGATCGTCATGCCGGCCGCCGCCGCCGTGATCGAGCATATTCTGGTGTCGATGGCAAGACGCGACTTTGGCGCTGTTCGGGCTTCGTTGGGTGGGTTGTCTGCTTGATTTGTTTGATTTTTTTGATCCGGGGGCCGTGCCGCGAGTGATCACTCTGCAGGTACTTGGACACGCCCGCGAGGCCACGAGCAAAGTCCGTCGCGGTTCCGAATGGGTGTAAATGGGTGTAGGATTGGTGCTGATGATCCTCTCAAATGCCCTTCAGATCACCCCGGAGATCCTAAGTCTCATCGCTGGAATCGATGAGTTCAAGGGCGCTTGGCGCTCGCTCGGTACGCTGGCACCGGATCGTCTATCTGCACTCAGGCGGGTAGCCACCATTGAGAGTATCGGGTCCTCGACCCGTATCGAAGGCAGCAAGTTGTCCGATCGCGAGGTCGAACGGCTGTTGTCCAATCTACAGATCAAATCTTTCGCGACGCGCGATGAGCAAGAAGTTGCCGGCTACGCCGAAGTCATGGAGTTGGTGTTTTCGTCGTGGGAAGACATATCGCCGACTGAAAACCACATCAAACAACTTCACCGCGATTTGCTCACTTACAGCGAGAAAGACGCTCGGCATCGAGGCGGCTACAAGACCTCTTTTAATAACGTGGTGGCTTTCGACGAAGACGGCAAGCAACTAGGCGTCGTTTTCGCCACTGCGACGCCTTTCGACACGCCGCGCCTGATGACTGAGCTGGTTGACTGGTTCGATGCGGAGCACGCGGCAGCACGACTTCATCCTTTGCTTCTTATCGGAATCTGGGTCGTGGTCTTCCTTGAGATTCATCCATTCCAGGACGGTAACGGTCGACTCAGTCGGGTCATGACGACCCTGCTGCTGTTGCGGGCCGGCTACGCTTACGTACCCTATAGCTCATTGGAAAGCGTGATTGAACAGAGCAAAGAGGCGTACTACTTGGCGCTGCGACAAACACAAGGAACCATTCGAACGGGTGCGCCCAATTGGCAGCCATGGCTGGTGTTTTTTCTGCGCGCGCTCGCCGAGCAGGTCCGCCGTCTCAGTCGTAAGGTTGAGCGTGAGAAGCTGGTGCTGGCCGCGCTGCCTGAACTCTCGCTGCAAATCGTCGAGTTTGCCCGGCAACATGGGCGTATCACCATGGGCGATGCAATCCGACTGACCAACGGAAATCGCAATACGCTCAAGCAGCATTTCCGGGCGTTGGTGGAGCAGGGTCA
>JANORY010001220.1:0-4123 GCA_031415535.1 Burkholderiales bacterium
CAAAGTGCAGCCGGCTTATCGTCAGAAAACCGGCAAGCGTAGTTATGCGATTGGCAACCCAATGGGCGTTGATTCGACCGACAGCTTCTTCAGTTTTCATCAATTCATGCTGGCCTACAACGTTCAATTGGTGGATGACAGCGGCAAATTGCTGATCGACGATCCGAAGAATAAGACCGGTATTGCCTCGGCCCTGAAGGACTACACCGATCTGATGGCGAAGGGTTGCACACCGCCGTCCTCGATCAACTGGAAAGATCCAGACAACAACGTTGCCTTCCATAATAAAACGATCCTGATGACGCATAACGCCACCATCTCGATCGCTGCCAAATGGCTGGACGATTCCAACAACGCGGCGCTGACCGCCGATCAGCGCGCCGGTGCCAAGAAGAACTACGAGGAGTTGATCGCAACCACCGGCTGGCCCAACAAGCCGGATGGCAAACCGATGAACTATTTGTCGGCGATCAAGCTGGCAGTGGGATTCAAAGGCGCGAAGAACGAGAAACGTGCGCTTGAGTTTCTGCAGTTCATGATGGAGGACTCAAACCTGACGCCTTACACCGAAGGCGCGTTGGGGCGTTGGTATCCGGTGACCAAGGCGGGGGCGGATCGCGAATTCTGGAAGTCAGACTCGCATCGTCGTTCGGTCGATCAACAGTTCCGCGCCGGAACCGGCACATTCCCGTTCACCAAGAACTGGAAATTCACCAACCTGAACAATGAAAACGTTTGGGCCAAGGCCATGAGCCGGGTGGTGAACGACAAGTGGGATGTCAACAAGGCCACCGACGAATTGGTGGCCAGGGTCAAAGAGGTTGCAGGCAAATAAGCACATGTCTGCTGTGGTTTCGGCTCCGGCCGACCTGAGCGCCAGCGGTTCCACGGGGGACCATCCTGGCGCGGGTTTGCCTGCTGCGCCCAGGACCGGTCAGTTTCGACCGGCTTCCTGGAATACGGTCGGTATCCTGATGTGCTTGCCGTATTTGCTGATCTTTCTGGCGTTTGTGGTGTACCCGGTCGGCTACGGGTTCTTCCTGGCGCGCCATCCGGAAAGCTACATCAAGCTTTTTAATGACCCGGTATTTGGCACGGCGGTCATCAACTCCGCGATCTTCCTGCTGGTGGTCGTGAATCTGAAGTTTCTGTTGGCGCTGTTTTTGTCCGGTTTTTTTGTTCACGAACGCTGGTGGATTCGAATTCTGGCGGTACTGTTTATATTGCCCTGGGCAGTTCCGTCGATCCCGACGATCTTGTCGTTTCGCTTCATGTTCAACCCGGAATGGGGCCTGGTCAACAGTCTGATCTTCAAGTTCACGCAACTCGACGGACCCAACTGGTTGAATGAGCGCTGGCTGGCCTTTTCGATGGCGGGCGCGGTTCATATCTGGAAGTCCTTGCCGTTCTGGACCTTGATTTTGATCACCGGACGATTGGCGATACCGAAGGATCATTACGAGGCTGCGGCAGTAGACGGTGCAAGCAGTTGGCAACGCTTCCGCTACATTACTTGGCCATCTCTGAAAACCTTGTATTTGACCTGCACCTTGCTGTCGATGATCTGGACGCTTGGTGATTTTAATAGTGTCTATTTGCTGACCGGCGGCGGACCTTCTGACCTGACTCATGTCCTGGCGACGATCGGCATTCGTTATCTTCGTCTGGATCAGGTGGACATGGCGATGGCAACCATTGTTTGCGCGATGCCGTTCGTATTGCCGCTGGTTTATTTCATGATGAAGCGCTTGTCCGGGCCACCCGAGGTACATTGATGAAGAAGTGGTTCAGCGAGGCCGGACTGTGGCTGATCGGCATTCCGGTTTTTCTGTGGTCAGTGCTGCCGATTTACCATATGGTGCTGTTTGCCATCTCGACCAAGGACAGTGCCTTTGGCGGCAAGATCTGGCCGGACCAGCCAACCACCCGAAACTTTGAGCTGGTTTTTACCCAGCAGCACCACTACCTGAAATATTTCTGGAGCCAGTTGGGCAGCAGCGTACTGATTGCTTTTGCCACGGGTGTATTGACCCTCGTCATCGCCACCGGCTGTGCCTTTGCGATCAGCCGGCTCAAGGTGCGGGGCGGGCGCATGATCATGAATTTCGCGCTCTTGACCTACTTCATTCCAGCGGCTTTTCTGGCGGTGCCGATGTACAAGGCGATGGGCACGTATGGATTGCTGAACTCACGCTGGGCATTGATTTTGGCGATGGTCACCTTGGCCTCACCGTACGCGATCTGGGTGCTCAAACAGGCCTCTGACCGCTTGCCTTTGGAGCTTGATGAAGCGGCAATCATGGACGGCGCATCGGCCTTGCAATTATTTCGACTGGTCTATCTGCCCTTGATGATGCCCTCGCTGGTGGCGATTGGCATCTACTCCGTGTTGCTGGCCTGGAACGAATATTTGTATGCCTTTTTGTTGCTGTCGAACGAAAAGGAAGTGCCGTTATCGGTTGCGCTGGGTCTGTTTATGTCGGCCGACGACTCGCCTTGGGAGTTGTTGATGACCACCGGCCTGCTGTATGCTCTGCCGCCAGCAGCGATTTATTACGTATTCAAGCGTTATATGGTTTCCGGTTTGACGGCTGGAGCGGTCAAAAGCTGAAGCTGGGTTGCGCTCTGATGTCATTCGCTCGAAAACTACGTTTGAACGAAACAACGAAGCGCACTTCTAAGCCTGATTCCTGGAACGGGTTTCGGTATGCCTGATAAAATTTCAGACAGGTTGGTAAGTGAACCAGGTTGGCGCGCGAACTGATTGAGCATCGCGCGAAATTAAGAATGAGGTCAGATTGATTACTATGTCCCCGGAACTGGTCGAGCGCGTCTACGCACGATACTCAAGTTTTTACGACCGCATTTTCGGTCCGGCGTTTGATGCCTCTCGTACGCGTGCCATCCTCGAATTGCCGATCAGCGGCAGCACCAACATTCTTGAAGTCGGTGTGGGGACCGGTTTGACTTTGCCGCTTTATCCGAGGCATTCAAAACTCACCGGCATTGATTTCTCAGCCGAGATGCTTGAGAAGGCCAAGCGGCGCGCTGACGACGAGGGCCTGGATCACATTAATTTGCAGGTCATGGATGCTCAGGCGATGACTTTTGCAGACAACAGCTTTGATCTGGTTGTGGCAGCCTATGTCGTCACCGCAGTGCCGGACTACAAACGGCTGATGGCCGAGATGGTCCGTGTCTGCAAGCCGGGTGGCAACATCGTCATGGTCAATCACTTTGTCTCAAGCAATCTGATTTTGCGCGGACTCGAGCGCTTGATTTCACCGCTGTGCCATTGGTTGGGCTTTCGCAGCGATCTGTCGGTTGAGCAGGTACTCGACCAAATGCCCTTGCGCCCGACCAGCATTCGCGACGCCAAGCCCTTCGGTATGTGGAAAATTGTCGAGTGCGTCAACGAGAAGAAGGCCTGACAGCGGCTCGGCGTGCTTAACTAAGTGGCGTCGGCGATAAACTTCAGCGCAACCCCGTTGTTACAATAGCGCTGGCCGGTTGGTGCTGGACCGTCGTCAAATACATGGCCGTGATGCCCCCCGCAGCGCGCACAGTGATACTCGGTGCGCGGCAATATCATCTTGAAGTCACGACTGGTTTCGAAGGCACCCGGCAAAGTCGAGAAAAAACTCGGCCAGCCGGTACCACTGTCGAATTTCATCTCGCTGGAAAAGAGCGGCTGATCGCAAGCCGCACACACAAATTTGCCTTTGCGATACTCATCATTCAGTGGGCTGGTGAACGAGCGCTCGGTGCCTTCGCGGCGCAGTACCAGGAATTGTTCCGCGCTTAGTTGCTGCTTCCACTGCGCTTCGGTCTTGGTCAGTTTTTCGGTCATGTGTGTTCAATCGAAAAAATAATTAAAGGAGCTGCCGCATAGGTTCAACGCATTGCTTAATCTTTGTCGGCGATCCGGCAGGCGCAAGCGCTCGACGATTTGGCCTTTGAGCAAATGACTATGGATGATCTCATCAATATCTTCATGGTCGACAAAGGTGTACCAAACAGCCTGCGGATAGATTACCAGACAAGGTCCTTCCTCGCATCGGTCCAGACAGCCGGCGTTATTAACCCTGACCTTTTGCTCGCCCGCCAGGCCGAGCGTCTTGAC
>JANORY010001221.1:0-1022 GCA_031415535.1 Burkholderiales bacterium
CGGTTCCAGCTTTTCCAGAAACCCTGGCCAGGAATCATGTAATCGCCGTGATTGCGGAGGGCTTCCATTTTTTCGTCGGCAAAAAGGGTCGCGTAATTGCCCTCGGCTCGCAGCGTCGTTTGCACAAACGAGCCGCAATAACCGCCGCCGGAAACGGTCGAAAGCCAGTCGGCGCGTTCGAGAATGCCAAATTTGTTGAGCGTTTTGAGGAAGCCCAGGTTGATGGTCGCCGACCGGATGCCGCCGCCCGAAAGCGCGAGGCCGAACCAGTTTTCGGAGTCGGTGATGCCGATTTTTTCGCGGCGTTCGAGCAGTTCGGCTTTTTCGGCTTCGACGACCTGTTTGACGGTGAGATTGTTTTCAGACATTTCAAAAATTGGTTTGAGTGAAAGAAAGGATGCGCTGGCGAAGATTGAAAAAGCCGCCGAATTGCCCGAAACAAATAAAAAGCGGCCCATTTTTCGGCCATCAAATTTCATCCAAACCGATTTCCATGCAAAAACTGACTGCCTTCGGATTCGCCATTTTGCTTGCCGCCGCCTGCCATTCGGGCAAAAAATCGACTTCATCGAGCCGTCCGAAACCAAAATCGAAACCAAAAATCGAGGCTCCGGCAGCAGCCGCGACGTTCACAATTGGCGGCGTGATTTTTCAAAATTCAGAGCGCCTCAGCCCCGTTCTCGAAAAAGCACAAAAAGAAAAACGCCCCGTTTTTGTCGAATTGCACGCCAAATGGTGCGCCCCGTGCAAGGTTTTGGAGGAGGACGTTTTTACCCAAAAACCGACGTTTTCTTACCTGAACGCGCACTTTTTGAACTTTCGAGCCGATTTTGATGCCGAAAACGGCCAGACAATCGCCTCCATATATGAAGTGAAAACGCTGCCGACCATTCTTTTTCTCGACCCGAAAGGAGTCGTTCTCGAACGCAAAACCGGCGGCCTCACTTTTTCGGAAATCAAACGGATGGGCGATTCGGCACTCGCCAAAATGAAATGAGCAGGCCGCGAGGCGTAATAATATG
>JANORY010001222.1:0-4174 GCA_031415535.1 Burkholderiales bacterium
TGCGTCTGGTTCAAATTTTGCTGATCAGCTTCGATGCGATCTCCAACGGGTTCAACCGGGGGGCGACCGGCTGGGAGCCGCAGTTCACGATTGCGATCGATAGTCTGATTGCACGGTCGGTGATCATGGATCTTGCCGAGGTGTTCTTCGAGCTGGCACCGCCGACTCGTCTCAGAATTCGCGACGAAGTGCTGAGCGGAACCTTTGATTCACTGATTAGCGGACGTGCCGATCTGGCGCTTGGCGTGAGCATGGAACCGGGCAGCCATGCCGGTATTCGTGCCAAACCCTTGGGTCAAGTGGCATTCGTATTCGCGGTGGCGCCGCATCATGCCTTGGCCCTTGCTCCGGAGCCTTTGGCCGATGAACTGTTGGCAAAATATCGGGTGGTCGCGGTAGCGGACTCGACGCAGGCGGGCAGCAGCATGAGTATTGGCATTTTCAGCGGCCAGGAGGTGTTCACGGTCGCGACGATGCGGGCCAAACTGGATGCCCAAATTCGCGGCTTGGGCATTGGACTATTGCCTGAGCCCTTGGCGCGGCCGTATCTGGAAAGCGGACGCCTGGTTGCGAAGGAAACCACGCGAACAGCACGAGAGGCGAGAACTCATTATGCCTGGCGACAACCGGCACGACCGGGCCGGGCGCTGAACTGGTGGCTCAGCCGGCTGGAAAGCGCAGCCACCCGTTCGGCGCTGCTGCGCAGGGTGCATTAGCGGTCGAAGCGATTCGCAACGTCAGTGCGCAGAAGCGGTTCGGATATCATTCACCTGAACTTTGGGCACCGGGTTGTGCTGCTGCATCTGCTCTGACTGCGGCACCAACTCCGACTTCGACACGCTGGCGGGCTGGCGTTCGGCAAACATGCCGAATAACACCGGTAACACCAGCAGAGTCAGACTGGTCGAGGTCAACAGGCCACCGATCACCACCACCGCTAAAGGTCGGGTGACTTCAGACCCCGGACCGGTTGAAAACAGCATCGGAATCAAGGCCAGCAGCGCGACCGTAGCCGTCATCATGACCGGACGGAAGCGATGCTCGCAGCCCTCGCGAATCGATTCATTCAGGCTGACCCCTTTGACGAGCAGCTCCTTGAACTGGCTGACCAGCACGACACCATTGAGTACCGCGATACCCCACAAATTGATAAAGCCTACCGCAGCCGGCACCGATAAATACTCGCGTGCGATCAGCAATCCGAAAACACCGCCGATCGCGGCCAATGGCAAGACCGTGATGATCAGCAGCGCATAACGTGCCGAATCGAACAGCATGAAGAGTAGAAAAAAGATCGCCGCTATGGTGATCGGAATGATCAGCGAAAGTCGTTTGATCGCACGCTCCATGTTCTTGAACTGGCCGCCCCATTCCAAGGTGTAACCAGCCGGCAGCTTGACGTCAGCGGCAATTCTCGACTGGGCCTCGGCGACATAACCACCCAGGTCGCGGCCTTGCACGTTGGCACCGACCACCAGCCGACGACGGCCGTCATCGCGTGATATTTGCGGCGGCCCGTCGACTAATTTGATCTCTGCGATGTCCTTCAGCGCGACCAGTGCGCCACCCGGTGAGCGCAGCAGAAGATTCGAAATCGATTCGATACGATCGCGATAGGCCTCCGGATAACGCAGCGCCAGATCGTAACGGCGTTCACCTTCAAAGATTGTGGTGACGACGCGGCCGCGCACGGCGGTTTCAATCAGCTCGTTGACGTCCTCGACATTCATGCCGAGTCGTGCAATGGCTGATCGATTTATTTGAATGTTCAGATAATTCTGGCCGGTCACCCGCTCGATGCGCAGATCGGTCGTCCCGTTCATGCCGGACAACACTCGGGCGATTGCATCAGCGCTCAGACGTAACTGTTCGAAGTCGTCGCCAAAAATCTTGATGGCGACTTGCGAGCGAACTCCGGACACCATTTCATCGACGCGTGCGGCGATCGGCTGGCTGATCGATACCTCGACACCTGGCAAGAATTTGAGTTTCTCGCGAATCGCGTTGGCAATACTTTCCTGATTCCAGCCCTTGGGCCACTCGTCCTTCGGCTTAAGGGTAACGATCGGGTCTGACTCATGCGGTTGACCTGGATCGGCCGGTGATTCGCCACCACCCAGTCGTGATACGACTAACTTCACCCCCGGCACTTCTGTGATCGCCTTCATCGCCTCAGCCTCGAGCTTCAAGGATTCGTCGAGCGAAATCTTCGGCACCCGAACGATGACTGGAGTCAACGACCCTTCCTGCATGGTGGGGATGAACGCGGTACCCAACAACGGAATACAGGCCAGTGCAGCGGCTAGTAGCGCCAGTGCGGCCAGCACCACTTTGCGGCCGTTGTGCAGACACAGATCGAGCAGCTTGAGATAGGGGCGCTTGAGTGTTCGCAGCAACCAGGTATCTTCCTCGTTACCGCCGCGCAGCCAGTAGGAACAAAGCACCGGTGTCAAGGTGAAGGACAACACCAGAGAGATCGCCATCGCAATCGCGATCGTCAAGGCCAGCGGCCCGAACATCTTGCCCTCCATGCCTTGCAAGGACAGCAAAGGCAGAAACACCAGGATGATGATGCCTATGCCGTACAGCACCGGCTTGCCGACATCACTGGCCGCTTGCAGGATCAGCGCTTGGCGCTCGGCGGCGGTGGCCTGTTTGGCGTGTCCCAGTCGCGCAAATGCGTTCTCGACCACCACGACTGCGCCGTCGACCATCAATCCAATCGCAATGGCTAATCCGCCCAGCGACATCAGATTGGCCGAGATCTCCATCTCACCCATGACCAGGAAGGTAAATAGGGGCGTCAGGATCAGGGTGCACACGACGATCAGGCTCGAGCGTACGTCACCCAGAAAAACGAATAGAACGATGATGACCAGAATCACACCTTCGGCCAGCACCTTGCCGACCGTCAGCAAGGCTGAATTCACCAGGTCGGTTCGGTCATAGAACGGCACAATCTTCAGGCCCAAGGGCAGGGTGCCCTTGGTGTTGATCTCGTTGACCTTTGCCTTGATGCGCGTCACCACTTCGCGGGCGTTACCGCCGCGTTGCATCATCATGATGCCGGCAACCGCTTCGGTGTAGCCGTCCTTGATGATGGCACCTCGTCTGACTTCTTCGCCCAGCCGCACCTCGGCGACATCCTTGACATAAACCGGGATACCGCGAACTTCCTTCAGAACGATATTGCCGATATCCTCAATCGAGGTAATCAGACCGGTGCCTCGAATCAGATATTGTTCCGCTTTGGCGGGCAACGCGCCGCCTGATGAATTGGCGTTGTTGCGGGCAATGGCGCTGTATAAATCGCGCACTGTAAACCCGTAGTAGCGCAATCGTTCCGGATTCGCAATGACTTGATACTGTTTCGCGAAGCCGCCCTGCGAATTGATTTCCGCCACCCCTTGCACCGAGCGCAACATCGGTCGCACGATCCAGTCTTGAATATCACGCCGATCACGCAACTCCTGCACGGTCAAGGCGCGTTTACCGTCGTCCGGGTGCTCAAGGGTATATTGGTAGACTTCGCCCAGACCGGTTGACACCGGACCGAGCACCGGGCTTACCCCTTCGGGCATCCGCTGGCCGGCTTCGATGAGCCGCTCCAACACCAATTGACGCGCAAAATAAATGTCCGTTGAATCGGTGAATACCAAGGTGATCAGCGATAAGCCGTTGCGATTGAGCGAACGCAACTCGGTCAGGCCAGGCAGACCGCGCATGCTGATCTCGATCGGCACGGTAATCAGACGCTCGACTTCTTCGGGCGGACGACCCGGTGCCTCGGTCGCTACCTGAACCTGCACGTTGGTGACGTCGGGAAAGGCGTCAACCGACAAGGAACGTATGCCGAAGAGGCTGATCGCCGCCAGGATTAACATCGTCACGGCCAGCACAAAGCGCTGCTTGAGCGACCAGGCAATCAGTGACTGGATCATTTCAACGCCCTTCGACCGCGCGTTGTGAGCGCACGTTATTCAAATGAAACGCGCCGTCAGCCACAATTCGCGGCGATCCGGCGAACGGTCTGATCAAAGGCCGCTTGCCGTCGCGCTCCAGTCCGAGGTCTACCGGCGTCAAGCGGAATTTGCCCGGCGCATGCGCCAGAAAAATATGGTCGCGATCATTCTCGCGCACGACGGCGGTACTGGGCACCACTTGTTGCGATGTG
>JANORY010001223.1:0-7885 GCA_031415535.1 Burkholderiales bacterium
CAGATCGACGATCAGTACCTTGCCGGGATCGATCTCGTCGAAATCATAGGCCTCATGCGTGCCGGAATAGAAAATTCGGCCGCTGCTGCCGACCGCCGTGAAGGAATGACGGTCCCCGAGCGCGAGGTATTGGTATCGACCCTGGTCAATAGCCAGTTCCGCATCGGCAACCTGGATAACGGCCGGGTTGTCTCGATCGGGTGACAGCGTGTCAACCGCGCCGTGGCCGACCATGATGCGCAGGCCGTTTGACGAGGAATTCAAATGCGCCGCAGCGGCGGCAACGAGATCGGTCAGCGGACGCTTGGACATCCACGGTGCACCCACCACTTCGATGCCGGGGCGGACCGTCACAAGCCGACCCGGCGTGTCAAGGACCTGTACCCGTGGCGGCTTGCGTTCAAGCCAGGTCTTGCTGCGAAATACGCTGGCCGCGTCCAGCGGATCGTGGTTAGCAGGCAGCAGATAAACCGGCATCGGGATGCCGGCCAGCACCTCGCACGCTTTGAGCACAATTCGGCGGTCGACCTGGTTGGTCTCGAACACATCGCCAGCAACTACGATGAACTCACAGCCTGCTTGCTCGGCAATACGGCCAAGAGTACGGATGCCATCGAAACGGGCCGCCGTCCAGAGTGCTTGTGAATCCGGGTTCAGAAATTGGCGCGTGACACCAAGCTGCCAGTCGCTGGTATGCATGAAGCGGGTGTGCATTTGTTCCGCCAGATAATTACGGGATAGGACGCTTTGACGCAGTTTCCATCAAACGTCGCTGAACATAACGGAATGTCCTGATCATTACAAATCGCCTCGATAGACTAGGCGGACGCCTCGTTGATCTGGCTCGCGGAGAAACTCGGCGTGCTCGACGTGCTGACCCTGGATCGGCGCGACTTCGGAGTCTATCGAACCAATCGGGGCACGGCCCTGCGCAATCTGCTCGATCTGGATGAACGAGGCAAGCGCATAGTCAGCATGAGCAGCCGAAAAAAGAAACGGTGATTGGGGCATACCACCCATTTTTTTTGTGCCTCGAAGCTACCAGTGAATACCCGAATCCTCTGTTCTTGCAACTAACGCCGCAATTATTGAAGCGGCATTTCGCTGCAAAACCGATGCGATCCAATCTGTATCAGCTCGGCAGAGCCCGAGGAATTATGCCGGACGGCTGACGTTTATGTTCATACAGCCATCACGGGTCTGCGCTTCGCGCGCTCAATCCGCCATTTCAGAACCTGTGTGAACTTCGCACTTTCGATCATCCGGTATTCACGCCAATCCAACTGCTGACCGCCCTAATCTAACGGTCAGGTTCACGGCATCGAAATGCGACTCGCAGCGAGATCGTAGTTCTCGGTCCCGACGGAACCTCAAAGGTTGGATTCGTTCGATTGGAAATCTCAATTTATCGGCTCAACGTTAAGGGTGACGACCGCAATTCTGGAGGACACGATGATGACTACAGAAGAAGCCACAACCTATAGGTCTTTCAGCCACAAAAGTACTGAATTAGGAGAAGTACTGCTTTGGCAAGTCCTCGAACAGATCGGCTATGGCGTAATGGTTGTCGATGAAACGCTGAAATTGCAATATTGCAATGCCGTTGCCGCGCGCAGCGTCGCAAGTCGCATGTTCGATGAATACGCAGTATTCCGAAGAGCCGCCGTTGATTCGACGATGATACGATTTCGTGAAGGCATCTCTGCTGCGCTCGCCGGTCGTGGTTCGATCTTGGAAATTCCCGATTGGAATTCAACACCAGAATTGACGTTGGCGCTTTCACCCGGCCCCACCGTACATGGGCTTCGATGCGTCCTGATCATCCTCAGAAGTTTTCAAGGTGCCGCGTCCGAATCCTTTCGGGCGTATTCGGCGAAACTGCATCTGACCGCTCGCGAGTCCGAAGTCGTGGGGAATTTGTATGCAAGCCCCGACCTTCAACTTGTCGCCAAAACGTTGGGGCTAACACTTGATACGGTACGGGTTCATGTCAAGGCCGCCTTACGAAAGGCCGAACTTAACTCGCTTCGCACCTTACTCCTGAAAATTGCCTCGTTACCGCCACTGATACCCGGTCTTTATGCGCACACCTGCTTGGAGACATGCAACAAAGGGCGAAACTCAGAGTTACACACCGTTGGATGAGCCAGGAGGAAAATCATGGAAATGCTTGTCGCATCACTGCTGCTCTGGATCGCCGGCCACTCAAGTTATAACGTCAGTGATCTGCCGGGACCTCACGTAGTCGTGCTCCACGCGGCTGAGTATCGCGAACGCCTTCCACTTCAGCGACAACTCGAACCGTGGGCACTAGAAGACGCACGCCACAGCCATGGATACTTCGATCGAGGAAACCCGTTGAAGCCGACTATTTACTTGCTCGACCCGGCGGCCTATCCACAGGAAATACGGTGCGCAGTTCAGACGCTGTGCCCAGCATTCCAGGGTGCGCTGGTTCATCAATTGGTCCATTACGCGCAATGGGTTACCGACGAGTTTAAGCAGCATGGGTGTTTGGCTCGTGGCGAGGTAGCCGCAGACTCCTTGACCTGGAACTACCAGAACCAACAAGGGCTTCGTCCAGCGCTTCCGAGCATGAAATCGTGGACCAAATTGATTGGCGGTTGTTAATCTCGAATCGCGGCCTTCGCCGTGCCCGGAATTGGAGTAAGATAATTTGAATCGAACCACCCACTTTTGGGTACTCGTCCCTGATCGACCGAGGCACCATGAGTCCTGCAGGACCTGGAGCATCACCGAATTCCGCTGTCACCCTAACAGCGACGAAAGGTGAACTTTTTTTCTCGGAGCAACACGTCGCAATTCTGGTGGTCGATATGTTCGAATCAGTAAGACTGATCGCGAATTACGAGACCGACGTCATTGGTCTATGGCAAGGCTTTGTTCGGGAAGTTGTTGGGTCGATCCTGCCGCGCTCCAATTCTCGTCTGGTGAAGAGTCTGGGTGATGGGTTGATGTGTGAGTTCGCCCATGTGCGCTGCGCGCTGGATGCAGCATTCGAAATGCACAAGATTCTCGAGCGTGAGAACACAGGTCGTCCGGTTGAGAGAATGGTTCTGGTCCGTGCAGGCATTCATCTGACGACTGTAATCACCGACGAGCGAGACATTTACGGCGCTGGCGTCAATCTTGCGGCGCGTATTGCCTCCTTGGCTGGACCGGGGGAGACGATTATCTCGATTGAGGCGCGAGACAGCGTGACCGACACCCTGGACGCCGAGTTAGTAGATTTGGGGGCGAGCTTTCTCAAGCATATCGAACAACCCGTTCATGTCTTTCGAGCGGGACCCGCCGGCGACCGATCGGTCCTGCTCCCCGCGGCCCAATACACGGGTCCATTTCGGCCGACGATTGCCATCGTGCCCTTCGTGTCGCGCAGCAAGGATCGTAATACATTCGACATTGGAGAGTTGATTGCCGATCTGTTGATTTCGCGATTCGGGCGATCCGCACAACTCAGCGTGATTTCACGTTTGTCGGCACGAGCCTTTCGTGGCAGCGAGCATTCCGCACAGCAGTTGGGGGGACTCCTGGGTGCTCATTACGTAGTCGTAGGCAGCTACCTTGCGAAAGGAGTACAGGATACCGATCGCCTGCTGGTGTCGATTGAACTGACCGATTTGGCAAATGATGAGATTGTCTGGCAAGAGCGCGCGACCTTGAAGCTGGGCGAGTTGTTTGAGATTGAGAGCGAAATCATCAATCGATTCGCGCTCGAAGTGCATCGAACAATTCTGGATCTAGAGGTTCAGAAGGCATTGACCCATCCGTTACCGACGCTTGAAAGTTACTCTCTTTTGATGGCTGGCGTCAATTTGATGCATCGCCGTGGACCAAAGGAATTCGAAGTGGCCTGCAGGTCGCTGGAATCCCTTATCGAGCGCGTGCCGCGTCACGTTCACGGCTACGCCTGGTTGGGTAAGGCCCTGGTATTTCGAGCGGGACAAGGATTGAGTCAAAACGAGGCAACCGACAGCCGGCGAGCGATCGATTTGTTGCGTCATGCACTCGACCTTTCGCCGAGCGACGGACTCGCTCTGGCCATTGATGGGATCGTTCATGCCAACCTGGTGGGTGATTATTCGACTGCCGCGAAGCGCTTCGAGCAGGCGTTGGAGGTCGATCCCAGCAACGCCATTGCCTTACTTTATTTTGGCGCGCTCAGGGCGTTTGAACGCAAGGGCGCTGACGCCGTGAGCCTGACAGATCGCGCAATGAAGTTATCACCCCTCGATCCGTATCGTTATTTGTTCACCGGGATTGCTGCAAGTGCGGCGATCGCCAACGACGAATACGACCGGGCGGTGGACCTCGCAACCGAATCGCTACGATTGAATCGTGGGCATCTATCGGCGCTGAGAGTGAAAGTCATTGCGTTGGTGTTAGCCGATCGCACGCCTGCGGCGCGAGAATTTTCGGCTGAGCTGCTGAGACAGGCGCCGGACTTCACGGTTTCCAAGTTTCGCATCAGGAGCAAGCATATTGACGCCGTCTTGCGCGAGCGGTTCTCGGCCGCATTAATCGAGGCAGGCATTCCAGCATAACCATCAACAACAAGGAGAAGAAGATGGCTCGGCTCGATGGGTTTGACGGCTTCGATGGCTTCGATGGATTTGACGGGTTTGACGGCTTCGACGGCTTCGATGGTTTTGACGGTTTTGACGGGGCGGGCGGGGCGGGCGGGAGTGCGGGACGCCGAGCGCCAGGATCGACCGGGACCTCCTTATTATCGACTCGAGAACTGCTGCGGCGACGTGTCCCTCCGCCTACTCCAGCCAATCCGATTTGGAGCTCCGCCCCGCCCTGGACTCGAGGCTGGGGCACTCCTTTATCATCCGATGACTTACCGGAAATGGGCAGAACACAATGGCTAGAGCGAATGTCTGGCTGGGCGCGTCGTCAGGTATATCAGGCAGATTTGATGCAGCATGTAAGGATCGTTCCAATCAGCGCGAGCGGATGTGAGGTCCTGCATATTGCTAAGGCGGATTGCACACCCAAAAAAATTTCAGCCATTATTCGGCCGCCGCGCAGTGTCTTTGAGGCCCAGATCAGTCGAGTCGACAGCATGGCTTCATTGCGCATCGAACGCGCTGCCGATATCCGTACCCAGGTCGTGACCTATATGCCGTACTGGACATCGATCTGTCATCTTGAATTGGCCACGACCCCCTACACCTACGAGCTCATCGTCGCAGCCATTCAGTTCGCATCGACGGTCGTACAGAAGTTGAAGTACCTCCTTGTCTGCCCGCGTCCGGCTCAGTATTCGCCGTTTGTGCAGCCCATGATTCAGACGCCGGTATTTTTTGCTTTCCCGAGCGGTCATTCGACCCAGGCCTTCATGATCGCGCGACTCTTGCAGAGATTGAGCTGGCGCATGCAAAACACCGAACTGGATCAGCTTCTACAACAGCAGGCGGAGTTCATTACCACCAACCGGGTGATTGCCGGAGTGCATTTTCCGGTCGACGGATTGGCCGGGCGTGCGCTGGGCGAGGCCTTGGCGGACTACTTTCTTCATCGCAGTGGCGCAAACCAGGGTGGCTCCAGTGTGGGCAGTCAAAACGGATCGGCCCCTGCGAGCAGTTGGAGGCCGTTCGACTTTGATGGAACAGTCACAGGGAATGGCGTGAATAATCTTGGGACTGCTGATCTTAGCCTGCAAGACGCCGTCGAGCGTGAACCTGCCCCCCTCAACCCGCCTAAACCGTTACTCCCACTGCCGGATTACTATAAGAAAAACGAAAGCAAACCGAACAACGCGTCGTTTAGGCCGCTAGGCTTTGCAGACCCAGGGCAGCCCACGGATCCCCTTTGGTGGTTGTGGGAGCAGGCTCGGAAAGAGTGGGCCTAGCCATGACCTGGAACTTACTCACCCCCGCCAATGGCCAGGGCAAACGATCACAGATTGACTGGTCGATTCCGATGGCGGGTCCGGTTGCAACGGGCAAAACTTGGCAGCTTGACCCTTACCTGGTGTTCGCCGACCTCACTGACTTCGCCTGGGTGTTGGATACCGACCCGAACAAACGAGTGCCCTTTTTGATCGAAACCACGAACGGCCGCAAATCGCTTCTAAAGGCGGCCACTGTCGCGGGAATTTCGTCACTCGACATTAACGCTGCGCTCCGAACTGCCGGTGTCTACGAGCGCCCAATGTCAAAAGGTACCTACAACCCTTCGCGATACATGACTGTGCTGCTGCACCCGAGTATCTGGGCGAATTTCCTGAATCTGGATGAAGTCATTCGAATGCAAATGGGTCTTCCACGCATTCCGAATGTTTCCGATAAGGCCGAATCGCAGGTAGGACCGTTCAATTTGGAGCAGCCAACTCCGGTACTGGAAACAGCGGCCAACACGCGCAGAATCCGGTATCGGCCCGTGATTGGTGTTATCGATGACGGTTGTCCATTCGCCAACCCGGCCTTTCGCTCCAGTGCTTCAAGACCTTCACGATTTGTTCGAATATGGGATCAAAGCACCGGTGCCAAGGTAGCTTGGAATGGCCTTCCTACCTTCCTTGGTTACGGACGAGAAATGACCTGGAGTACGCAGGCCGTCTATTTGGCTGCCAAGGGTGGCGAGGCCGGGATGTATGAGGCAGCCGATTATGCGGCGGCCGGCAATTTTCGACATTCTCATGGAAGTGGTGTTGCTCAGCTACTTGCCGGAAAACCAGCGCCGTTGCCGAGGCAACTTTCAGCACCTGGAACGAGTCCCGCGACCTTTGATCTGGCGTCACGCGCTGATCTGATTTTCGTTCAACTCGAAAAGAACTTTCTCCAGGATTCGGGCGGTGGCTCGTTGTGTGTTCACGTTCTGGATGCGATCAGGTACATCATCGATCGCGCAGAACGCTATTTACCGTTGCTCATGCCTTCAGGTGAACGAGAAAACCGAGTGATGCGGCGCGTCGTCATTAACTTGAGTTATGGCGTTCTGGCCGGCCCCCACGATGGAAGCTCGCCCCTTGAGTGCGCCATTGATGAATTGATTTGCGAACGAAAAAATCTGGCTGTTGTGGCGGCCGCCGGAAATAGCCGTCGCTTGAATGCGCACAGCAAAATGTCGCTGCAGGTCAATGAGCGACAAAGCTTTGGCTGGTACGTGGGGCCTGAAAATCCGGTGTCCAGCGCGCTTGAGATTTGGCTAACCGGAACGTCCCGTGCGCAAGCGCTCGAAGTGTGCTTGACGGATCCTTTCGGCAATTCCACCACGATCTCAATTGGCGAAGCGGCCGTGCTCTCCGATGCCGGCACAACCGATACAATTGCCGGTTTGTTCTTTCCTATATCCTGCGCCTTGGGCCGACCTGGGAAAATGGTCTTGGCGATATGCGGCGCTTCGCTAAACGCGCCCGGCAGCCGCTTGCAAGCGCCGCATGGCGTCTGGACTGTGGAATTATTTCACAAGCCCACCGCCTGGCAAGCCGGCGAGGTGCCAACGCCCCTTGAGATCGAATGCTGGGTCGAGCGAAATGACTTGGTCAACGTCAGTCGCCGTCGACAACAGACCTATTTGATCGATCTCGCCAGTCCGGTAATTACCGACCTGAACACGATCGCCACGCCCTCGACTGCGGCACTGATCTCCAGCGTCGCTGGCTATCGCCTGCTGGACGAACTGCCAGCCGCTTACAGTAGTCGGGGCAGTTTCGCTGCGGACCGCTGGAACGCCTATGTGTACGCACCGAGCGATGAAGGCACAGTGTTTCGGGGAATACGGATCCCCGGCATTTACGCTAACACCTCGGCGCGTCTTTCAGGGACCAGCGCAGCGGCACCGGCGGTCGCACGCTATCTGGTGAACTGGATGGGGACATTGCCCTCGGTACCGCCTATGGCACCGATCACGGCGG
>JANORY010001224.1:0-1801 GCA_031415535.1 Burkholderiales bacterium
CTTCGCGCACCGCAACGCTGGTGTCGAGCAATTCGAGCAGTACATCACCCAGCCGACCTCTGAACCAATCGCCTAGAGGCATACCAAAGCCCATCTTGGGGCGATAAATCACTTCGGGTGGAACCCGCCGAGCAGCAATGCGCTTCAATAACCAATTTCGGCGCCCGAGATTCAACTTGGTCGCATCCGGCAGACTCCAGGCCAGCTCGATCACACTTTGATCGAGGAACGGTGCTCGAACTTCGAGCGAGGCCGCCATACTGGCGACATCTACCTTGGTCAAATAAGCATCCGGTAACTGCACCTGAAAGTCATCGTACAACAGCGTTTGTACGGTGCTCGCTTCACTGCGCTGCAGCGCCTTGCCGACGCGCAGGCTCGCCAGATTGTCTTTTAATTGACCGCGCAGCGCCGGTCCGGCCAATTCGGACAGGTTATCAAACCAGCTTTCCGAATTGCTGTAGCCCGCCCCTGGCGCTTGCAGCGATAGCTCGTTAAGCGCCGCCCAGCGCTGACCGGCAGAGCCCAGACGCGCGGCCAGGGACGGTACCCACTGCCGACGCAATCCCTGCGGCACCCAGGCGGCGTAACGCGCCGCATAGACGCCGGCCTGCAATCGCCAATAACCGCCGAACGACTCATCGCCACCGTCGCCACTCAGGCAGACCTTGACGTGCTTACGTGCCAGCCGTGCGATCAGGTAGGACGGGACGGCGGACGCATCGCCAAACGGCTGGCCGTATTGCCGCACCAGATGCGGCAAACATTCGAGCACATCGTCGATGCCAATTTGAAGCGTGTGATTGGCGATGCCCAGGTGTTCTGCAACTCGCCTCGCGAACGGTAACTCACTGAACTTTTCCTCGGCAAACCCGAGTGAAAACGACTTGATCTGCGGCCGATGGCGCGCGGCCAATGCGGCAATTAACGACGAGTCGACGCCGCCACTGAGAAAAACACCGACCGGAACGTCTGCATCCAGACAACGGACGACACTATCTTCCAGAGCGGCTTGCACGGCGGCCTCGCTGGCCGCCACGCTCATGGGCACCGGGCCGCGCCGAGGAAAATCCCAATAACGACTGACCTGGGGTTCCTCACCCGGGCGAATGGTCAAAATACTGGCCGGCGGAAGGACTTGCACCGTCTTCCAGATGCTTGTACTGGCCGGCACGAAGCTGTGTACCAAATGGCAAGCCAAGGCCAGCGGCTGAATCTGGCGTTCGGGCAAGGACGCTGCAACGGCTTCGATCGAAGATGCAAACACCAAACCGCGCACCGAATGACTAAAAAACAGCGGCTTCTCACCGGCGCGATCGCGGGCCAGCAAGAGCTGTTGCAGCTTGGCATCCCAAATGGCGATCGCGAACATGCCGCGCATCTTTGGAAACAAGCCGCTGCCCCAGGCCTGGTAGCCGACCACGGTCACTTCGGTGTCGCACTGACTGTAGAAGGTATGGCCGAGTTCAATCAGTTCATCGCGTAACTCACGCCAGTTATAAATCTCGCCATTAAAGACTACCTGGACCTGTTGGTCCCGAGACGGCATTGGGCAATGGCCGCTCGGACTCAGATCGCGAATGCTGAGTCGCCGATGCACCAAGCCAATATGCGGCGCTTCAAAAAAGCCTACATCATCGGGTCCCCGATAACGCATCGCCTGACCCATGGCACGCAAGCGACCCGGCTCTGGCCGCACGGGTTCGTGTAGAAACTCGCCTGCAATGCCGCACATGTTATTGGCCTTGCGACAAGGTTGATCGAGCCGTCAAGCGACGGTATAGATCGTCATAGCCGCGGG
>JANORY010001225.1:0-3993 GCA_031415535.1 Burkholderiales bacterium
CGCCGAAAACGAGCGATTCCTGACGGTGCTGGCTGGCATCCTGAAAGCCTGATTTGGCTGCTGCGCTGTTTTGGCCGCGCGTCGGTGTGGTCGGGGTGGGCTTGATTGGCGGTTCGGTTGCGGCTGCGCTGAAACATTTCAAGCTGGCCGGAACGGTCGTGGGATACGCACCCGACGACTCGGCGCGGCAAGCGCTGGCGCTGGGTTTGATTGATGAAGTCAGTTCAGATCTGGCGGAATTGGCGGCGCGGCTCGATCTGCTCGTGCTGGCCGCACCGGTCTTGCAATTGCCCGGTATTCTCGAGCGAATCGCGCCGACCCTGGGCCGGGCGACGGTGCTTACCGATTGTGCCAGTACCAAGGCATCGGTGGTTGCGGCCGCACAAAATTACCTGGGCGATGCTTGTTCGCGATTTGTGCCGGCGCACCCGATTGCCGGATCGGAGTTATCAGGGCCAACAGCGGCCAACGCGCAACTGTTTCTGAATGCACAAGTGTTCGTATGCCCGCAAGCGCAGACCGACTCGGTAGCGCTTCAGCAGGTAAATGCGACTTGGTCGGCGATTGGCGCACGGGTCACGCCGATCACGGTTAGCGAGCATGACCGCCTGTTTGCGACCGTATCACATTGGCCGCATGCGCTGGTGTTTGCGCTCAGTGCGGCGATCGCGCGCAGCGATCAGAGTGAGGCGGCACAGCGTTCGGCCGGCGCGGGCCTGCGTGACACCACGCGAATCGGTGCCTCGTCGCCAGCGCTCTGGGCTGAGATTTTGATCGATAACCGCACTCAGGTGCTGCGCGCCGCCGAAGAATTTCAGGTCGAGCTCAGTGCGATTCTCAAGGCGCTCGAGCAGTCCGATCGAAGCGGGCTCGAAGCGCTATTTGCGGTCGCCAGCCACTGGCGCAAGGGCATCGCCACCTGATCTGTGAGTCCTTGGCCGAGATGGGGTCGCGAGACTGCGATCGAATCGGTCGCGTCTCAAGCAGATAATTGCGGTCTGACGACGGTAAAGTAATAGTCAGCCAATTCGGCAATCTCCTGTTGGACCTGCTGCGGAAACCCTTCGCGGTTGCCCCGGGCGTCAATCAACAGCGACTGGATCGTCCGTTGCATTTGTACCGGACAGCGCCAGTTCAGGGCGATCAGGTTCACGATATGCGGGAACGAACGTCGTAACTCGTTCAGTCGGATATCGGCGGGTAGCGACTCCAACAAGCGAATCGAGCGCGGCTCGAGGATCCACTTCGGATAGTGCCGATGGTCGCCAGAGGCGATCGCCGCGAAGCCCGGTTGGGCTGATGTTGTTCTCAATTCGATGCCTATATTCGTCGCAAAACTTCAACAAAGCGGCCCCTTGGAGCCTGTCGGGTGAATCGGGAGAATAAAATGCTGGTGGAGCAAGCGATCTGCAACGCTTCTTAACCCCGACTCCCTCCTGGCGCAGATTGCCTCGATCTGAAGCGCAGGTACAGGAACAAATTCATGCAACACAGCTTTTTGGTTGGCCCTGGTGGAAGACTGACCGGACGAATTCGAGTACCCGGTGACAAATCGATTTCGCATCGCTCGATCATGTTGGCCTCGATCGCCGACGGGGTGTCTGAAGTCAGTGGTTTTCTGGAAGGCGCTGACGCAATTTCAACCATGAATGTGTTCCGCGCGCTGAGCGTACGAATCGATGGCCCTAACAATGGCCAGGTCGTTGTGCATGGCGTCGGCCGTGACGGCTTGCGCGGCGTCACGCAGGCGCTCGATTGCGGTAACGCCGGTACCGCGATGCGCCTTCTGATGGGTCTTCTGGCGGGTCAGAAGTTTGGCTCGAAGCTGGTCGGCGACGACAGTCTTTCGCGCCGACCCATGAAACGGGTGACCATACCGCTCACGCAAATGGGTGCCAAACTTCAAAGCCACGAGGGCATGCCGCCGATTCTGATCGAGGCTAGTCAGGGTCTTGCGGCCATTCACTATTCGATGCCGATTGCCAGTGCCCAGGTCAAGTCTTCAATACTGCTGGCCGGCCTGTATGCGGACGGTATGACTTCGGTGACCGAGCCGGCGCCGACTCGCGATCACACCGAGCGGATGCTGCGTGGCTTCGGTGTGGTAATCGAGCGCGACGGCGCGACCACTCGTCTGGTTGGCGGCCAGCGCTTGACTGCCACGCGCATCGAGGTTCCGGCCGATATTTCGTCGGCAGCATTCTTTCTGGTCGGTGCCAGCATTGCGGCTGGCTCCGACTTGACTCTGCTGCATGTCGGATTGAATCCGACCCGAACCGGTGTGCTCGAAATCTTGCGACTAATGGGCGCGAATATCGAAATTGCTAATCAGCGCGAGGTCGGCGGTGAGCCGGTCGGCGATTTGCGCGTGCGCGCCGCTTCGTTACGCGGCATCAATGTGCCAGCCGAGCTGGTGCCCTTGGCGATCGACGAGTTCCCGGCAATCTTTGTGGCGGCAGCCTGCGCGCAAGGCCGCACCGTGGTGACCGGTGCCGAGGAGCTAAGGGTCAAGGAATCGGACCGGATTGCGGTAATGGCGCAGGGTTTGCAAGCACTTGGAATTGCGGCCACCGCCACGCCGGACGGGATGGTGATTGAGGGCAGGGGCGGCGATGCAAAAGTTTTTGGCGGCGCAGTCGTGCACTCCGAAGGCGATCACCGGATTGCCATGGCCTTGGCCATGGCGGCGCTGCGCAGTTCCGGCGAAGTGCGAATCCACGATACCTTGAATGTGGCAACCTCCTTCCCCGGTTTCGTCGAGCTGGCGCGCGGCGCGGGCCTGAATATTGGCGAAAGATCAGAACCTTGAAGTCGGATAACGGAAATTTTCAGATTTGAGCGGCACGGAATCGGTTTCGAACGCCGCCCCAGTCATCACGATTGACGGCCCGACCGCCTCCGGCAAAGGTACGATTGCGATGAAGGTCGCGCAAGCGCTCGGCTGGCGCTACCTCGATTCTGGCGTGCTGTATCGTTTGGTCGGTCTGCTCGCCGTTCGCGCCGGTGCCGATCCAGTTGATGAGCCTACCTTGGTCAAGATCAGCAGAGGTTTGTCACCAAGGTTTTCAGAAAATCGAGTTTTCTTGCCTTGCGTTGGACAGCTCGAGAACAGCTCGGACCCCACTAGATCCGTCCTCGACCACGTCGAAGCAGGCGGTGACGGATTCGAAGATGTAACCGAAGCGATCCGTTCGGAAGCGGTCGGCAATATGGCCTCGCGAATCGCCGTCTTGCCACAATTGCGAGCACAATTACTGTCAATGCAACGCGGTTTTCGCCTGCCGCCCGGCTTGGTCGCCGATGGCCGCGATATGGGCACCGTGGTGTTCACCGATGCAAGCGTCAAAGTGTTTCTCACCGCGAGTGCCGGCTCGCGCGCCGAAAGAAGGCATAAGCAGTTGATCGACAAGGGAATTTCTGCTAACCTCGCAGACCTTCTAACGGATTTGGAGGCGCGCGATGCACGGGATTCTCAACGTGCAACCGCCCCTTTGAAGCCCGCTGTGGGCGCTTTTGTACTCGACTCGACCGCGCTATCCATCGATCAAACGGTGACGGCAGTTCTGGAACGGTATGCAGCAACACTTCTGGCAAATGCCGGAAGCAATGGCGGGGTCGACGCGGTTTAAATATTAGTTTTTAGCGCTGATTCGACTCCATTTTGTAACTCCGCTGGGTTGGCTTCGTCATGACGAGTCGCCGGCGTGATTATCGGAAACCAACTTGTCTACCACCCAACTGGCTTCGGCCGAACCGATTGAGAGCTTTGCTCTCATGTTTGAAGAATCCCTGACTAAACAGGTGATGCGCTCCGGCGAAGTCATTACCGCCGAAGTAATCAAGATTGATCACAACTTTGTTGTAGTTAATGCTGGCTTGAAGTCCGAAAGCTACATTGACATTACCGAATTCCATAACGACCGTGGTGAGCTCGACGTCAAAGAGGGCGACTATGTATCAGTCGCGATTGACTCGATCGAGAACGGCTACGGC
>JANORY010001226.1:0-3516 GCA_031415535.1 Burkholderiales bacterium
GAGAAATCCGGCAACTCGATGGTCTTCCAATGTTTGCACTCAAACGCTGCGGGGCTCTCCCCGACGCGCGCCGTTTTGACCTGTGTGCCCACCGTGGCGGTCAGACCGGCCAGCGCGAATTCGTCGACGCCATGCGCCACCGGTGCCGAACTGAGATTCATTTTCTCGCGCAAATCCCAGGTCGCCAGCGAACAGGTGAACTCGCCATTGGCCTCAATGTTGATCAGCGAGTCCTTGCGGCCCACCGACGAGAACATCACTACCGGCGGACGATCACAAACCGCGTTGAAAAAACTGTAAGGTGCGAGGTTATGCACGCCATTCTGGCTGACGGTTGAGATCCAGCCGATCGGTCGCGGCGCGACCAAGGCCTTGAATGGATCGAATTTCAAGCCATGGCGATTACTGTCGGTTTCGTAGTACATAGTGGCACCTTGGTTAGTGTCAGCAATTCAGCAACACTAACACCAAACTCAGATCTTGAAGACGCGCATTGACTGCAGTTCACCGCCGGCGCTGCGCAACACTCGAACGCTGACTTCGCGCGGTACCATACCATCGGGCAAGGTCAGATTGCCGGAGATTTGTTGGTATCCTTCGAGCGCCATTTGCACCACGGTGAGCGGGTGCGTTTCGATCCGTCCACTGCGCGATCCGGTCACCACCAGTTGCATGACCCCCTTGAACACATCGTCGCCTTTGCGTTGCCGCGTGAAGATCACGTTGTACGACAGTTGGCCACTGCCCGGCGCAAAACTTGCCGCCCTGATACCGATCGGTCCGCCGCGTGGGTCAGGCGGCAAAGCCAGCACAAACTGCGATAAATCTTTCTGCAAGCGTTCGGTGGTCTGACGCGACGACGCCAAGTCGTTCTGCGCTTTCTTGCCCTCAGTTTCGGTAGCGCTCAGTTTGTCGCTGGTTTGCTTGAGTTCGCTCTTCAGTTGTTGGCGTTCGCGGTTGGCGACATCGAGATCGGCACGTAACTTGTCGGACTCCTCCGGACTGAGGCGAGGTGGCAAATAGTTTTCTTGTATATACCAGAGACCGCTGGATCCGGCAGCAACGCCCAGCATCAGCAGGAGAAACCATTTCGGTATGCGCAAGGGCTTACGCTGGCGCTGATACGAAACAGGCTTGAATACCGTGGGCTTTGAACGTCCGAACATCGCAATCCGAGGGGTTGACTCAGGCGAATCGTACTACGTTGTGCGATTTTCGACCTCTTTCGTCTCAATATTCTAACGCTAGCACTTGCTCGCACCTGCTTGTCAACCGGTTGTCAGCCGGTTGGCAGCCGCTCGTTAGTCAGTTGTCAGCCTGCTAGCGTGTACTTTGACGTGCCCGATGAACCTGATGCAAGGTAATTTTGCGGACCTCGGACTGGCTGGTTTTTATATGCGCTCGTAACAACAAGGCCGCCGTATCGGCACGTCGGGCGCGAATCGCGCCGAGGATTTTGCCGTGCTCGTCGTAGGTCACCTCAATGCGTGCGGCCTGGGTAAAGTCGAGGCGACGAATAATACGAATGCGCTCGGTGATGTCGCGATGCAAGCGGGTCATTTCAGTATTACCCGCCGCCGCAACCAGCGCGCAGTGAAAGGCTTCATCCCAAAGCGCCACCTGCACGGCATCGGTACAGCGTTGCGCCTTGGGTACCCGCCAGATGGCCATGAGTTCGTCAAGCAAGGTGGTTTGCACGTCGTGGGCAGCGGTGCACAGTCGCTGCACAGCCGCCGTTTCGAGGATCGTGCGCAAATCATAAAGTTGTTCGAAGCGCACGAAATCGAACGGTAGTACGCGCCAGCCACTGCGAAACAGTACTTCGACATACCCTTCCTGTTGCAGGCGCGTCAATGCTTGCCGGACCGGAGTTCTCGACACGGCGAGTTCTTTGCACAGTGCGTTCTCGCTGAAGCGATCGCCGGGCAGCAATCTGAATTCAGCGATGTCACGCTTGAGTTGCTCATACACTTCATCGGCGCGCGATCGACGCACCGCGCCCCGAACCAATGTGCCGGGTCGCGTCACGGTGCTCTTTCAGACAGCACCTCAAGCAAGGCGGCGCTGCGCGCGGTCCAGCCAACGATCGCACCCTGCGCGCGCATCATCTCGAGCGTGGCTGCTTTAAAATTCGGGAAATAGCTCTCGGTGCAATCTTCCAGCAGCAAGCAGTCGTAGCCGCGATCATTGGCCTCGCGCATCGAGGTCTGCACGCACACTTCGGTGGTTACGCCCATGAAGATCAGATGGCTAATGCCGACCTGTTGCAGAAGAACGGCCAATTGGGTCGCATAAAAAGCGCCCTTGCCCGGCTTGTCGATGACCCACTCGCCGTCGACGGGCGTCAGCTCGGCAATAATTTCGCAGCCCGGCTCACCGACAACCAGAATCCGGCCCATCGGCCCCGGATCACCAATCCGCAATCGCGGGTTACCGCGCTGTCGCTTGGCGGGCGGGCAATCCGACAGATCCGGTAAATGGGCTTCGCGCGTATGAACGACTCTGCCGCCAACTCGGCGCCAGGCCGCTAGAACCGATTGACAGGTCGGCACGATGGCTGACAACAAGGAGACATCATTGCCCAGGGTTTCACCAAAGCCGCCCGGTTCGATGAAATCGCGCTGCATATCGATTATTACCAAGGCGGTACGCGCCAACTCGAACTGGAACTCGAACGGTTGTGCTTGCAGGGTCGTCATCGTGTAATTGCTTCCGCCTGAAGAGCGTCCGTCTGATGCGCGTCGGTCTGATGGCCACCGCCCATGTGTTGGCCCAGAAGATGACGTTGCGCCCCAGCAGCCGGCGTTTCGAACACGATGCGACCCTCGCTCATGACCACAATGCGATCGGCCAGCTCAAGCAGTTCATCCAGATCTTCGCTGATCAATAACACTGCGCCGCCGCGCGCACGCAGCTCGAGCAGGCGCTGATGAATCTCGCGGACCGCCGCAAAATCCAAACCGAACACCGGGTTCGCGGCAATCAGCACATTGATGTCGCCGGCCAACTCGCGCGCCAGAACGGCCCGCTGAACGTTACCGCCGGAAAGACTGCGGATCGGCGCATCTTCGCCTTGAGTTTTGATGCCGTATTCAGCGATCCATTGCCGCGCCCGGCAGCGCCACGCCGACGGGTTTAAAACACGGCCGCGCGCCAGTGGCGATTGTTCAAAGTCTCGCAGGGCCATATTTTCAGCCACGCTCAGCTCGGCAACACAGGCATTGCGCAAGGGTTCCTCCGGCAGACTGCGCAATTTCAGTCGCCAGTTCTCGGCACGGCGCGCCCGATAGGGTTCGCCCATCACCGTCACCGAGCCCGCGTAGCGCAGCCGTTGCCCCACCAGGGTCTCGACCAATTCGCGTTGACCATTTCCGGACACTCCGGCCACCCCCAGTATTTCGCCGGCTCGTACCTGCAAACTGACCCCCTTGACGGCCAAGGTCCCGCGATCACCGTAGGCCTGCAGATCGGTCACGACAAGCGCCAAAGGTGCAGATGAATTGAGCGGCGGGCGGC
>JANORY010001227.1:0-1021 GCA_031415535.1 Burkholderiales bacterium
CAACGGCTGGTGTTTTCCCTGGACCTTGGCTGCCGTGGCAGGCACTAACGTCTGTTTGCGCCGGGTCGAGGCGAAAGCGATCTTCGATGCCATTCGGGATCACAAGGTCAGTCACTACTGCGGCGCGCCGATCGTCCATTCGCTGCTGGTTGCGGCACCGGCCGCGCTCAAGGCGGGCATACATCATGAGGTGCGCTGTATGGTCGCTGGTGCTGCGCCGCCCGCTGCGATGATTGCCGGCATGGAAAATCTCGGCTTCAAATTGACGCACGTTTATGGCTTGACCGAGGTGTACGGTCCGGCCGCAGTTTGCCTGCCGCAGGTGGGATGGGAATCGATGGATATCGGACAGCGCGCCGAGCTCAACGCTCGTCAAGGGGTACGCTACCAGGTACAGCAAGGACTGACGGTCGTCGATTCGCAGAGCTTGCAAGAAGTGCCACGCGATTCAGAAACTTTGGGTGAGGTGGTGTTTCGCGGCAATATCGTGATGAAGGGCTACCTGAAAAATGAACGGGCCACTCAAGAAGCGTTCGCAGGCGGTTGGTTCCATACCGGTGACCTCGGCGTGCTGCATGCCGATGGCTACGTAAAGCTCAAGGACCGAGCCAAGGACATCATTATTTCCGGGGGAGAGAACATTTCGTCCTTGGAGGTCGAGGACGCCCTCTACAAACATCCAGCGGTCATGGCCTGTGCAGTGGTTGCCAAGCCTGACCCGAAATGGGGTGAGACGCCGCTGGCCTTCATTGAGCTGCGGGCCGATGCCTCGGCCAGCAGTGACGAATTACTCGCACATTGCCGAAAGTATCTGGCCAGCTTCAAATGCCCGCGCGAGGTACGCTTTGAGGAATTACCGAAAACCAGTACCGGAAAAATTCAGAAGCACTTGTTGCGCGCACGAATCGGTTCTGCGGCCGCCATTGAGTCCGCTAAAGTGGTCTGACCTCGGCCAGACTGCTCAGGCATTCCTAGAGCCCTAACCGGCTCTCAAGGAAACGCCGGGGCGCCCCTACAGTCC
>JANORY010001228.1:0-3346 GCA_031415535.1 Burkholderiales bacterium
TTTCTATTCGAGAGCACGGCAATTTGTGGGAACGAAATTTTTCACGGGAACTTGACATCGGTGCGACCGTGAGAGCGCCTAACTTTTATTTGCATCGGACACCACGGCGTTCGCCGGCGAGCCTGCGGTCGTCAGGGAGCCGCCGTGGCGCCGATGAAATAGGACGTTAGGTTTTAAGTGCCGCGAGTCATAGCCGCGTTCCTCATAGCTCCGATTCTCCCTTCGATTCTCGGTTGGGCCATCCTGTCGGCAGCGCAAAATTTAACTGTTCTACCAACTGAAAGCGCTCCGCTGAGGTTCCTTGGTCTGGCGGCACTTGTCGCCACTGGTTCGTTGGCATTCGCGGTGCCAGCTACAGTCGTGTTCGGATTGCCTGTTTACCTATACTTCAGGCGACGTGGATGGACCTCCTTGCCGAATACACTGGGGGGCGCCGCACTATCTGGCACACTTTCAGTCCTAGCGTTCTCGATCTACTCGCAATTCACATCGCCCAATTGGTATTACATGGGCGAAGCAAAGCTATTCGTAAACTGGTGCGTATTTCGGTGAACGTGACCGATGATTTCGGTCTATCGTGACCGTGGGTCACGGAGCAACGTGATCGAGCGTTTCGGTATCGTGACCGCCGGTTTCGGCGATCGTGACCGGCGCTGTGTGGTCGGTGTTGCGTAACATTTATTTTATCTGAGTGGTAAGAGGTTAGTTCATGGGAAGCTCCTTTGCGGTGATGGGTTTGCGTCTTTGACGTGGTCCTCAAGGCTTATGTGAATCGTTCCGCAGGGGGTGCAGGGGGGCTGGCCCCCCTGCACTCCTGACGCGCGATCCGGCACGAGGGGGCGAGTTGCGCCCGGGGCTATGCGCAGGGGACTCAGTCGGGCTTGCGCGGTTTGGCCACGACTTTCTTGCCGCCGGTTCGTCGGGACTCGCCTTCGAGGGTAAAGCGGTGAACCCGCTGCATCAGTCGATCTAGGATCGCGTCAGCGATGGTGGCGTCGCCGATCCAGCCGTGCCAGTGCTCGACGGGAAGTTGATGCGTGATGATGGTGGCCCGCTGCCCGGCCCGGTCATCGACGATCTCCAGCAGGTCGGCGCGCAGGGTGGCATCGATGCTGCCGCTGCCCCAATCGTCGAGGATCAGCACGTCGGTGCGGGCCAGTTGAATCAACCACTTGCCAAACCCGCCACTGCCGTGCAGCACCCGCAGTTCCTCGGCCATCCGAGGCACGCGTACGTACAGGGCGCTGCGTCCGTGCCGGCAGGCGTATTGACCCAGGGCGCAGGCCAGCCAGGTCTTGCCGACGCCGGTAGCCCCACTGAACAGCACCGTGTGACCGCGCTCGATCCAGTCCGAGAGCGCCAGACTGGTGAAGGTTCTGCGATCGATGCCTCGGATGTCGGTGAACTCGGCGTCTTCCAGCGCGGCGTTGGGGTATTTCAGTTGAGCCAGCTGCAGCAGGCGCGCTCGCTTGCGGTCGCCGCGTGCGTTCACCTCGCGATCGACGAGCAGCGCCAAGCGCTCCTCGAAGCTCAGAACGAGCACTTCGGGTTGACCCATTTGCTGCTGCAAGCCGTCGGCGAAGCCGATCATTCGCAGGGCGCGCAGATTGGCGAGGGTGGCGTTATCGAGCATGGAAGAGGTCCTTGAATTTAATATCATGGGTAGTGATGTCATGGGTAGTGATGTCATGGGTAGTGCTCATTGGTAGTGGCCGGGGCCGCGCAGGTTGCCGTGCGCCGGGCTGACCCAGTCGGGTTCGTTGCCGGCGGCGTCGAGCCGATCGCGGTTGTTCGCGAGCACATCGCGCACGTGGCGGTACTTGAAGGCACCGAGCGCCAAGGTGAGTTCGCAGGCCGCCTCGAGCCGGGCATTTCCATACCGCTTGGCTAGGCTGAGCAGCCCCAGGCAGGCGCGGTAGCCGTGCTCGGGATGCTTGTTATGCTGCAGCAAGCGGGTCACGACTTCGCCACAGGCCACGCCGATCCGCTGACCCCATTCGATCAAACGCTGTGGCGTCCAGTCGCGATGGGCGCGGTGCGCCGCCGGCATATGATCGTCGATCGTGGTGAAGCCGCCCTGGCGCTGGCTTCTCGCATGGCTGGCGATCCGGTGGCCGCGCAGCAGCAACTCAACGCCGTGAGCAGTCAGGCGCGCCTCCATCGTTTGTCCGACCAGCGCATGCGGAACGCTGTAGCGGTGGGCTTCGATTTCGACGTGGTAGTCGATGTGCACCTTGACCGTCTTGAATCGGGCCAACTCGTAGCGGTTGGCCGGCAACGGCATGAGTGCCGGCGCATCCACCTCGGCGAACACGCTGGCGCGGCTGCCGGGCAGCTTCTGGAATCCGCGCTCATTGAGCGAGGGTAGCAACTGGGCAATGGCCGCATCGACCTGGGCGACGGTCTCGAAGGTGTCGTGGCGCAGCCGAGCCAGGATCCAACGGGTGACCACTTGAACTGCGCTTTCTGCGGTCGATTTGTCCTTCGGCGAACGCGGCCTGGCGGGCAGCACCGAGGTACCGTAGTGCCGGGCAAAGTCCTGCACCGAATCGTTGGGCAGCGGCTCGTAGCGGTCGGGCCCGGCGATCAAAGCGCGCGGATTGTCGGGCACAATTAACTGCGGCACGCCACCGTAAAAACTCAACGCCCGCACCATCGAGCCGACCCAGTCCTCGAGCTTTTGCGCCGGCGTGGCGCAGGCAAACGTGTAGCTGGAGGAGGCCATCGCCGCGACAAATATCTGAGCCCGCCCGCCGCCCAGTAGCGGCACGGTGGGGCCGGCGAAGTCGATGAACAACTTCTCGCCGGCGCGCCGGTGCTGGCGCATCGAGCGCTTCAACGTTCTGGTGAACGTCTTGTAATGCTCGCAGAACTGCGTGTAGCGCCAAGTACGCCGCTCGGCGTGCTCGGCGGCATACTCCTGCCAGAGCAGCATCAGCGTGACGCCCTTGCGGTCGAGTTCGCGATGCACACGGCCCCAGTCGGGTTCCACGTACGGCGAGGCCTCGCTTGAGCGCGGCAATAGCCGCGCGACCAACTGTCGCTCGTCCCATTCGCGCACCGTTTCCCAGTCCAGGCCGGCCGCACTGGCCAGTCCAACGTACTTGGTCACGACGCCCTTGGAAACTCCGAGGGCGGCGGCAATGCCTTCATGGGCGAGTTGCGCACCCCACTTTAATCGAATCACATCTTTGATCATGCGTAGAGCCATCCGTTGCTTGGGCACCGTTCCCCTCCTGCGGGTAAATCCGCCAAGGGTACGGGCCACGGTTCAGTTCTCTACGCAACACCAGACCGCTAAAGCCCGGCGCCTGACGGCGCCGCCCTACCGGTCACGATCACCGAA
>JANORY010001229.1:0-2852 GCA_031415535.1 Burkholderiales bacterium
GCGTCGATTTCGGCCTGATTAAAGGCGGTGCCTTCCTTGACGATGTCAACGCCATAATGAGCCGCCATATCCAGCAACACACCACGAGTCACCATCGCCGGCACTTTTTCAATGCCGAGTTTGGTCAGGCCGGTAGTCTGCGCGAAATCCTTGGCCAGGTTACCGTTGAAATAAACGTTGTCAACGCCAATATGCCCAAGGCCGTCCAACTGGCTGCCAATACCGATCCAGCAGTTCAGAATATCGTCGTTATACGTCGTCTTGGTTGGGCCGAGGGCTCCAGCACCGCCCACTTGGCCTGGCTGAACAATGATGAGCTTGCAGCCGCGCGGCGGGTACGCCGGGGTGTCGGGCGTGACGTGTATGCCCAACTCATAGACTTTACCTGCGGTGACCAGTTTCGCAGCAGCAGCAGCCAAAGCCGGAGTCAGCAAATTGGCATTACCAATCTCATCGTTCGGACCAAAACGCGACGGGGCGACCGTTTGCGCACTGGCAGACGCTGCCAGCAGTGCCGAAGCGGCAATAGCGATGCCAGCCGCTACTCGACCAAAATATTTCATGGGAATCCCTCTGTTTTTGTCTATCGTTTATTGGTATTTCGCGGCGACGCCGGTTCTAGCAACCGACGAATGCGAGCGCGAATTTGAACCTGTAGCGTCAAGCAGGTCAAGCAAGAAAGCCCGAAACGTTTAGAATTCACTCAAGGCATTGCTAATACGTTATATGACAACTAGGGAAACTTACAAAATGTTCACCGCCGTAAATACGCACAAGCACACGCGCAAGCAGACGCGCCGGCCGCTGCCGCGAGCACTGACTGCCGCCGGCCTGGGCCTGGCCTTCGGATTGGCCAGCACCTTGATGGCGTCAAATGCGCGAGCACAGGAAACCTTCAAGATCGGCATTGTGACCTTCCTGTCCGGTCCCGCCGCCGAATCGTTCGGAGTACCTGCCGCCAACGGCGGCAAGGTTTTGATTGAAGCCCTGAACGCTGGGACCGTACCGGCACCGCACAATAAGAAGGGCTTTGGCGGCCTGCAAATCGTACCGGTCATGGTCGACGAAAACGGTGGTGCTACCAAACAGGTTCAGGAGTTGCGCAACCTGTACGACCGTGAAAAGGTTGATGTCGTCATCGGTTATGTTGGTTCCGGCGATTGCTTGGCCGTGGCACCGGTCGCAGAAGAGCTCAAGCGCATGCTAATTCTTTACGATTGCGGCACACCGCGTATCTTCGAAGAAAAGAAATACAACTACGTGTTTCGCACTGCGGCCCATGCCGCCATGGATAACATCGGCCTCATGCGCTACATGGTGAAGAAGGGCATCGAGCCCAAGGATGTGGTCGGTATCAATCAGGACTATGCCTGGGGCCAGGACTCCTGGAAGGACTTCAAAGCCAGCATTGAGGCTTTGGCACCGAAGGCCAACGTCAAAGGCGAACTCTGGCCGAAGTTTGGTGCCGGACAATACGGCAGCGAAATCTCCACCATGCTCGGACAATCGCCGGGTTTGCTGTACTCGAGCCTATGGGGCGGCGATCTGCAGTCGCTGATTTTGCAAGGCGGCCCGCGTGGTTTGTTCAAGGATCGAATTGTTGCGTTCCCGGCAGCCGACCATGTCATTCAGCCGCTCGGCGAGAAAATGCCGGACGGTGCGATCGTCGGTGCGCGCGGTGCCTACGGTCAAATGGCACCCAAGTCAGCACTGAACGATTGGCTCTGGTCGGCCTGGTCGAAGTCGTATCCGAACAGTTATCCGGTGCAGCCGCAGTATCGTATGGTGCAGGGCTTGCTGGGCCTGAAGGCTGCGGTCGAAAAAGCCATGGCCAGCAATGGCGGCAAGAAGCCTAGCAACGACGAAATTATCAAGGCGATGAAAGGTCTGGAGTGGGACACGCCAGGCGGCAAAGTCAAGATGGCGCTGGGCGGCGGCCACCAGGCGATTCAAGACATCGCATTCGGGAGATCAAAATGGGATGCGGGCAAGAAGATGGTCATGCTGACCGACATCGAGCGTTTCTCGGCCGAGTGCGTGAACCCGCCGGAAGGATTGCTGGCTGAAGCCTGGATCAAGGCGGGACTGCGCGGCGCAGCTTGCAAGTAAGCGCCGGTGTGAACTTCCGAGACTAAGCTTCCGAATCGCGCTCCTTGGCTACCGTTATTGCCATCCTGGTCGATGGCGTCATCTACGCGTCCTGGCTGTTCCTGGTAGCAGCCGGGCTCACGCTCGTCTTCGGCGTGCTGAATGTGCTGAATATGGCGCACGGCAATCTGTACGCGATCGGCGCGTTCGCGGCCGCTACGGTGGTCAGCAAATTCATGGGCAATGACCCGAGCGCTATCCAGGCCATGGTCATGTTGATCGGCACGGCGTTACTGGTCGCCCTGCTGGTAGGTCCAGCGCTCGAGCGCGGTATTTTGAAGCTGTTCTACGGCCGCGACGAAGTCGTCATGATGTTGGCGACCTATGCCCTGTTCCTGATGCTGGAAGACGTCATCAAATGGATCTGGGGCGTCAACCCTTTGTACGCGAGCCAGGCCTACAGCGTGTTCGGTAATGTCAAGATCGGTGCCCTGCCCTACGTTGGCTACGACTTCGCGATTGTGCTGATTGCCTTGCTGGTGGGTATTGCGCTGTGGTTTTGGATGAATCGCAGCCAGTTCGGTCGGGTCGTGCTGGCGGTCATTCACGACCGCGAGATCAGCAGCGCCATGGGCGTGAACGTGGTGCGCGTATTCATCGTTTCGTTCAGTGTCGCGGTGTTTCTGGCGGCCTTGGGTGGTGCGCTGACGGCACCCGCGATTTCGGTGCAGGCCGGCATCGGCGTGAATGTGATCTTGCTGTCG
>JANORY010001230.1:0-1079 GCA_031415535.1 Burkholderiales bacterium
TGGCGCTGCGCGCACGCCGGTTGGGGCTGGGCGATTCGGAAATGCCGATTTTGGCCGAGGTTCAGCTCGAAACGATTGCCCAGATCATCGACCGTGAACGCCCGACGGTCGCGGTAGTTGACTCGATCCAGACGGTCTTTAGTGAGGCACTGCAGTCGGCACCTGGCTCGGTCGCGCAGGTGCGCGAATGTGCCGCTCAACTGACCCGTTTATGCAAGCGGACCGGTACTGCGTTAGTTTTGATCGGTCATGTGACCAAGGAAGGTACCCTGGCTGGGCCCCGGGTACTTGAACACATTGTCGACGCAGTTCTGTACTTTGAGGGCGAACAGCATTCGTCATTCCGGCTGATCCGCGCATTCAAGAATCGTTTTGGCGCGGTTAATGAAATCGGCGTATTTGCGATGACCGATCGCGGTCTGCGTGAGGTCTCGAACCCTTCGGCCTTGTTCCTGTCGCAACATGAAAGTGTGGTGGCTGGCTCCTGTGTGCTGATTACCCAGGAAGGCAGTCGACCGCTGCTGGTTGAATTGCAAGCACTGGTCGATTCCAGCAGTCTTGGGCATCCGAAACGCCTGTCGGTGGGCCTCGAGCAAAGTCGATTGGCGATGTTGCTGGCGGTTTTGCACCGGCATGCCGGCATTGCAACCCTGGATCAGGATGTGTTCGTTAATGCCGTGGGCGGGGTTCGAATCGCCGAACCAGCGGCCGACCTGGCGATTTTATTGGCGATCGTATCGTCACTTAAGAACAAGGCATTGCCCAAGGGCTTGGCGGTGTTCGGCGAAGTCGGTCTGGCCGGCGACATTCGCGCCGCGCCGCGCGGTCAGGATCGCCTGAAAGAGGCCGGCAAGCTCGGTTTTTCGAGGGTCATGTTGCCGAGCCTGAATATGCCAAAAGCCGGACGCGGCGAGCGGGCCAAAGATCGTGACGGAATCGTGCGGCTTGAAGGGGTTGAAGTCCTGGCGGTCGACCGCATCGAGCAGGCCATCGAACTAGCGTGGAGTTAGGCAAGCCCGGGCGGCCGCCTCGCCACTTCGTACCGCAGCTTCCAGCGTCGCCGGATAGGCCGGCCAGAC
>JANORY010001231.1:0-2309 GCA_031415535.1 Burkholderiales bacterium
CACCATCGACCACCTGCGCCCCGCGAGTCACTCAGACACCTCCAGGACGTCCGCGGCTCACATACCGCCAGAACAAATCAGAAACCACACCAGGACCCAACCGGCTGCGCACTTGACGGGAGGGGCTGTTAAATCCAGGTAGGCCAGACCATCAGCGTGCTCCGGTAGAGGGCTTTTCGGTAGAGGATCTGGCTTTATGTTTAGTGGCCTCGGGCTGCGCCGGCGCCATCTGTTTGTATTCGTTCAGCTGGCGAATCAGCTGAGCCGACCGGCTCCTGGATTACAGCACCGCGTAAACGGCCAGCACAACCAGACGTGCCCGGCGTTCGCCCACCGCAAACGCGAGCAAGCCATTCAAGCGCGCGATGTCTGGCCGTTGTGAGGCGGTCCTGAACCTTATCGCAGTCCGAAAATAATACTCATGCGCGGCGACCGGCTCGCCGGCCGCCAATCGTTTCATGACTTCAGCGGGGCCGTGCCGAAAGCCCTTGCTGTCGACCTCGATTCGGTCCCCATCAAAGGTCTCGATCACATAGTGCGCTGAAATTTCGGTAATGCCGTCACTGCGCACCCACTGCCAATCGGCACCGCCGGGCAACACGGTACCGGCCAGTTTGTGGGTTGTCGAGGGGAGCACCTGGCCGCCGGTAATCGCGACGACGCGGCGCTCGCCAGCCGCCATGACGCCAAGAGTTTCAATGGCACCGACTTCGGCTTCGATGCGACACAAGAGTTCGGTTTTCACGGATGTGCCCCGGCGGGTCGCGCCGGTTTGGGCGCTACGCGCCGCTCGACCAATACAAAATGTTTGACAACAGGCTCGACGACTTCGAAGACGCCGGAAAACCCGGCTGGTATGACGGCTGACTCGCCAGGTCCGACCTCGGTCACGAGACCGTCCGCGTCGCACAGGCGAATCCGGCCGGAGAGCAGATGAAAAAATTCATCCCGGTTGGCGGCGAACTCGATTCGCCAGGCACCAACTTCACAGGACCATTGACCGGCGTCCAGTTCACCATTGCCCTGGCCGCTACCGGCCGTGAACTCGGTTTGGGTCACACGACGAGGATTGCCCTTGACCAAACGGTCGGCGCGTGGCCGGTCTTCATTCGCGGCTACGGTGGTTTGCCCAAACTTTCTGATGCGCTTCGTGGTCATGCCTATCGAGTCCTCCCCGGCCAATTAATGTTTACTTAGCTCGCCGTCGGACTTAGAACACCACGGCGCATCTGATCGAGTTCGATCGACTCAAACAAGGCCGTGAAGTTACCTTCGCCAAAGCCTTCATCACCTTTGCGCTGAATGATCTCGAAGAAGATCGGACCAATAACGGTCTTGGTAAAGATCTGCAGCAACAGGCCGCCTGGTTCGCCATCGGCCTTGACGCCGGGCGCGCCGTCGACCAGGATCCGGTTACGCTTTAATCGCTCCAAGTTTTCGCCGTGGTCAGGCAGGCGTTTGTCGATCAGCTCGTAATACGTGTCAGGGGTGTCCAGAAATTCAACGCCGCGTGATTTAAGTGCCTCAACCGTGGCATAAATATCACTCGAGCCGAGTGCGATATGTTGAATACCTTCACCCTGGTACAGATCCAGATACTCCTGGATCTGGCCCTTGCTGTCGTTACTTTCCTCATTGATCGGAATCCGAATCTTGCCGCACGGCGAAGTCATCGCCTTCGACTTGACCCCGGACACCTTGCCTTCAATGTCAAAGTAGCGGATCTCGCGAAAGTTGAACAGACGCTCATAGAACTCGGCCCATTCCTTCATTCGGCCACGGTGAACGTTGTGGGTCAGGTGATCAACCCGTAGTAATCCACAGCCCGGCGGATTGGGGTCGACGCCGGGCAAGGGTTCGAAGTCAACGTCATAGATCGAGATGTTGCCAATGTCGCCCGCTGCAGCATTGTCCTTGCCGCGCCAGCGATCGACGAAATAAATCAGTGAATCGCCAATGCCCTTGATGGCGGGGATGTTCAGCTCCATCGGACCGCTCTTCGAATCGAACCCCCAGGCACCCAGTTGCAAGGCACGTTGATAAGCACTGGCTGCGTCGTCAACCCGAAACGCGATCGCGCAAATAGACGGCCCGTGCAAGCGCGTAAAGCGCTGCGCGAATGAATCCGGTTCGGCATTGATCAGGAAATTGGTTTCGCCCTGGCGGTACAACAGAACGTTCTTGTGCCGGTGTTTGGCGATTGCAACAAAGCCGATCTGCTCAAAGAGCGCGCCAAGCGCCTGCGGGTCCGGCGCTGTGTACTCAATGAACTCAAAACCGTTGGTTCCCATGGGGTTGGGCCAGGTCGG
>JANORY010001232.1:0-1214 GCA_031415535.1 Burkholderiales bacterium
GCAAGCCGCGCGTGGTCAGAAAAAATACCGCCAGCAAAAAGGTTACGAGCGAAACAATGTTGAAGATCAGCGCATGCCGCATGAACGGAATGTCGCGCTTGATCCTGAAAAATTCCATCACTACCCCTAAGAAGACATTGAGTTCGACGCGGCGGCGCTACGTCGTTACGCGCTCGGTTTTGAGTTCGGTTTCCAGACTTGGCCGATCGAAACGCTCGACAATTTTTTCTGGCCGCCGTACCAAAGATTGACCAGCCCACGCGCGAAGAACACCGCCGAGAACATCGATGTCAAAATGCCCAGGCAATGCACAGTTGCAAATCCCTTGACCGGACCCGAGCCAAACACCAACAGCGCCAATCCGGCGATCAAAGTGGTGACGTTCGAATCCAGAATAGTGCCCCAGGCGCGCTCGAAGCCGGTCGAGATTGCCGCTTGTGGTGAGGCGCCATTGCGTAGTTCTTCGCGCACCCGCTCGTTGATCAGCACGTTGGCGTCAATCGCCATACCGAGCGTCAGCGCGATGGCCGCCATACCAGGCAAGGTCAGGGTTGCTTGCAGCAGCGAGAGCATCGCCACCAACAGCAGCAAATTGACTGCCAGTGCAATCGTCGACAGTGCGCCGAACAGCAAGTAGTAGCCGATCATGAACAAGGCAATGGCGGCAAAGCCATACTTGACGCTATCGAAGCCTTTTTGAATGTTCTCGGCGCCCAGACTCGGGCCAATGGTGCGCTCCTCAATGATCTCCATCGGTGCCGCCAGCGCGCCGGCGCGCAACAGCAGGGCGAGATCGTTGGCGGCTTGCGAGCTATCCATGTTGGTGATCTGAAAACGTGAACCGAGTTCGGACTGAATGGTGGCCACGGTCAGCACTTCGCCGCGACCGCGTTCGAACAAAACCACTGCCATCGGTTTCTTGATGTTCTCGCGCGAGACTTCGCGCATCACGCGACCGGCGGCCTCGTTCAGGTTAATCGCGACGGCCGCTTTCTGGTTTTCGTCGAAGGTCGCCTGAGCGCCGCTTAATTGCTCGCCGGTAAAGATCGACTGCTTCTTCAAAACGACCGGCGCGCCTCGGCCGACCTTGAATAATTCGCTACCAAACGGTACTGCGCCGTCACCGATCGCGGCACTGGTGGCCTGTTGCGACAAGTCAACCAGCCGCGCCTCCAGGGTGGCCGTGCGCCCGAGGATGTCTTTGGCCTTGGCCG